>NZ_WIBH01000003.1:0-147574 GCF_009495795.1 Flavobacterium sp. LMO6
TTCTACTCCTTAAATTATTGCAATTATTATTTAAAGGAACTTTTTCAGTGCCCTCGTTTTTCAAGGCCTATATTTTTAATTACATTGTTCACGATTACTATTTAAAATGGCTTGATACTCTTCTAATGTTAAAAATTGAGGTGAATAAGTAAATCCTAAATTTTCTATTGCAGAAACAAAACTTCTTAAATGATTTCTAGAACCACATTGTAGGTTTTCATAAGTTAAAATCAAAGATTCATTAGACGATTCATTAATATAATCTTCTAAATCAACAATATCTAAATCTTCTATGGTGGCTCCAATTTGTAATGCGCTTTCACTACTCACTTGTCCATCAATAATAAACTGATTATAAAAGTTTTGTAAATTTTGATTGGAAAATTCACCTTCTGGAAGAATTGTATATTCAATATTATTTTGTTCTAAAATAGTAATAATAGCATCCATATGACTTTGCTCACTATTTTTAATATTATTAAACTGGTTTAATCCCCACAAATTATTCATATAGATATACGTATCTCTTGCTAATTTTTCTTCTTCAAGCATAAATAGTAAACCTGCTTTTTCTTCTTCAGTAATAGATTGCAAATTGGTAGCATTATTAGTATGAGTATCATCATTATTACTACACGAACTGGTAAACAATGCAATTATCATTGCACTTGCTAAAATAAATCTTGTTTTCATAATCTTTTCAATTTTAAGTTATAGTTCAAATTTAAGCGCATCAAAATCAATCTGCAGCTACATTTGTTACAAAAAAAAGTGCCTTAAAAAAGACACTTTTAAATTTAATAACTCGTATCGTCAAGTTTGACTTTTCCGTAAAATGTTTTATAGAGAAAAAGAAAGTAACCTGCAAGTAAGGGTGTTCCTATTAAAACAATAGTAAGCATAATTCCTAAAGATTTTTGAGAAGATGCTGCATTATAAATTGTTACACTATAGCTGGAATCAATAGTAGAAGGAAGTAAAACTGGATACAACTGAAAAGCTACTAACATTAATAAAAATGCCATTGTTAAAGAAGAAAAGACTAATGCAGAAGCATATTTTTTCTTTGAAACCAAACGAGGAATATTAGCAACCGCTAAAAAAGACAAAATAGGAATAATAAAAAATAACGGATTGTTTTTAAAATTATCTGTAACACCCGGAATAAAAATCAAAGTATATAATGACGTAATAGAAAAACTTATGATAAAAAATATCATTCCTTTTTTTAATAAAAATGTTAATCTTGCGTGCAACCTACCTTCTGTTTTTAGCAATAAGAAAATAGCACCTTGCGTCATAAATATAGACAAAGTTGTAAACCCAGTCATTATAGCATAAGGACTTAAAAAGGACAAGAAAATTCCGCCTTTGTAACTAAAGTTTTCGCCGATTTCAAAACCTTGTAATACATTACCTAAAACCACTCCAAGTAAAAAAGCAATTAAAACGTTGGATACAAAGTAAATGATATCCCAAGTTTTTCGCCACCAAAGCATCTCTTCGGCACTTCTAAATTTTATGGCCGATGAACGCAAAACCAATAAAATTAAAAACAACATAAACGGAATATACATAGCAGAAAGCATGGTTGCATACATAACTGGAAAACCAGCAAATAATGCACCACCCCCTATTATTAACCAAACCTGATTTGCATCCCAAATAGGACCGATTGCGTTGATGGCAATTCTTCGGCTTAAATCTTTTTTAAAAAATAAATGCCACGCCCCTGCGCCATAATCAAAACCTTCTAAAATTGCATATCCTGAAAATAATAATCCTACTACTAAATACCAAAGTGTTGGATAATCGATACCTAAAAATGTTTCCATGTTTCTTAAATTAAATAATTTCTAATGCATTTTGAGCTTCATCATACGGACCGTGTTTTATTTTTTTATTTAATGAATATAAAAACAACAATAACAACAAGGTATACACTACTGTAAATAAGACTAATGAAAACACTATTTGATTAGCTGAAACTTCTTGAGAGAAACCTTCACTTGTTCGTAAATGCCCATAAACAATCCAGGGCTGTCTTCCCATTTCTGCAGCAAACCAACCTACTTGATTGGCTATTTGAGGTAAAATAACAGAGAAAGAAAATATCCACATGATCCATTTAGTTTCAAATAATTTACCTTTCCACCATAAGAAACTTGCATATAAAGTAAGTGCAATTAAAAACATTCCTATAGAAATCATGATATGATAAAATTGAAAAACAGCATTAACTTGTCTTGGTCTATCTTCTTCAGGAAAAGCATTCAAGCCAGTAATTGGAGCTTCAAAATCTTGGTGTACTAAAAAAGATAATCCTCCAGGCAAGCCTAAACCCGTTACTTTTTGATTTTCATTATCTACCCAACCCAAAAGATATAAATCAGCTGGAGCCGATTTTTCGTAGTGTCCTTCCATAGCGGCTAATTTTGCAGGTTGATTTTTTGCAACTCCATCTGCAGAACTATGACCAGAAAGCAATTGAGAAAAAGAAACTACTGTAGCAACCACTAAAGCAATTTTAAAAGCTCTTTTAGATAATTCAACATATCTACCTTTTCTGATATAATAAGCATGAACACTCAAAACTAAGAAAGCTCCAGCTAAAAATGCTCCTTGCCAAGTATGTATAATTCTATCCACACTTGAAGGATTAAAAACCATTGCCCAAAAATCAGTTACTTCTGCACGAGCACTTAAACCTTCGCCAACAATATGATAACCTGCTGGTGTTTGTTGCCAACTATTTGCAACTACAATCCAAACGGCAGAAAACATTGAACCAAAAAACACTCCAATTGTAGATATAAAATGCACTTTTGGAGAAACTCTATTCCATCCAAAAATTAAAATTCCTAAGAAAGTACTTTCTAATCCGAAAGCAAATAAACCTTCAGAGGCTAAAGCACTTCCGAAAATATCACCAACATAGCGCGAATAAACAGCCCAATTGGTTCCAAATTCAAATTCCATGATAATTCCGGTTGCAACTCCTATTCCAAAAGTTATAGCAAAAATCTTTAACCAAAAACGGGTTAAAACTTCATACTCTTTATTTCCGGTTTTTAGATACAAACCTTCCATAATTACCATAATTAAACCAATACCAATACTTAAAGGTGGATAGATATAATGAAAGGCAATGGTAAACGCAAACTGAATTCTAGCTAATATTTCGACATCCATAATGATATATATATTTTTCAGTAACAAAATTATTGTTTGAAATTCAATCTAAAAGTAACGCTTGTTACATAGTAATAATTTTAACACTTGTTAAATTGTATTCCATCAAAAAAAAACGCCCCGAAGAAATCGAGGCGTCTTTATAAATATGAGTGTAAAACTATTCAGCTTTTTTCTCAGTAGTTTTTTTAGATGAACAACATCCACCTGATTTAGCTTCTGAACCACAAGATTTTTTATCTGCAGTTGAACAAGATTTTTCAGTTTTTGCTTTCTCTTTTTTTGCTTTTTGCTTAGGCTCTTGAGCGTTAACGTTCATTGATAACATAAAAGCAGCTACTGCCATGATAGAAACTAATTTTTTCATTTTTTTATTTTTTAATTATTATTTAATTCATTTTTAAACTATTGTACTATTACAAATATATATAATTTTAGAAATAGTACTCTTAATTTTGTATTAATTTAACAGCTAATTCTTTCTTATTACTTTTTCAGTTACATAAAACTTATCATCAAATACAAAAGTAATAATCACAAATGTTGTATTTGCAGAAGAAATATCAAAATTCATACCGCTTTTTCCTGCACGAATTCCTTCAATATCTCCTTCTTCTACAATTTTACCATCTGTAGTAGAAATTATGTAATTTACTTTTGTTTCGTAAGGCATCGTAAAATCTACTCTAATTGTATCTGATGGTGTAGGATTAGGGGAAATTACAACCGAAAAAGGATTTTTACCATCGATTTGTTGTACGCTTAAAGGAGTATTTTTAATTAATTTAACCTCATAAACTGTTGGATCTGCAGAAGTTAATCCTGTTTGATTATCTGTAAATGCAGATGCAGAAGAACTCTGAATTCCGCCAAACAAATGTCCAATTACAAATTCATTCGCTGTAATGTTTGACAATTGAATTACTTCATTAGAATAATGAGCTAAATTTTCATTTGGAATAAATTCTGCTCCAGCTCCTTTTAAATTTGGCATTTCAACTGGTAATTGATATTCATATAAATCGCCAGTTGCAGTTCGAGTTGTTCTGCTTATTGTTTTTACAAACGGAACTGTATCATCTTGAATTAAATTTCCAGCTTGATAATAATACTGACTCATTCCTCCAAAAAATAAATTATGCATTTGGTTTAGAGTTGCATCATACAACCCCACTTTTCCACTATGATAATTACTTAAATATTGATTGAATGTAGTCTGTGGAAAATATCCTCCTGCTTTAATATCAACCGGATATAAAAAAGGCAAATCCACCGCAATTTGAAAAACCCCAGATGAAATGGTATAGCCAAGTTCGCCATCAGGAAAAACTTGAGGAACTAAATTATAATCGCGACGGTGTAAATGAACCGCATCTGTAATTTCTTGATAGTTAGCATAACTCAAACCAGCTCCCGAATTATCAATTGTAAATTTACGGATTGAATTAGAATAGGTTTGCGTAAACGTTGGATTGTTCATGGGATTATATCGTCCATCAAATCGATGTCCACCAACTAAATAAAAAGTAGTTCCAATTTTTGCTAATTGTCCGCCTGTAATTGCAAAAACATCGTTAGCTATTTGTTTAAAATAAGCGCCTATTGGAGTGCCAGCAATAATAGCATTAATCAAATTTGGCACATCAACTGAAGTCAAATTATTGAACGTTTTATGATCGGCTGCTGTTGTTGAATAAGCATATCCTCCAATAATAAACAAAGCATCGCCATCTTGATAAAAATTCATATTGGTCGATTGCAATTGTTCTTTAATTCCTGTAGGAAGCGAATTTACCGAAGCCGACCAAACTTGTTGTGTGGCAATATCAACCACATACATATCGGTATTGTTTTGTGCTCCAGGAAAAGCATTAAATGGTTGACGTGCATGAATTCCGTCTTTTCTCCCTCCAATAATTAACCACTTTCCATTATGTTGGGCAAAAGCATACGAATGTAATCCTGGCAATCCAGATACTGTTACAGGAGTTAAAACCACATCATAATCAAATGTAGTTTGTGCTATTGATGATTGTAAAAACATTAACAATAACACGATGAAATATTTTTTCATTGTATAAAATTATATGTTAAGCTCCTGAAAAAACAGGAACCATAAATAAACTTTTTAAATTTTTTAAATGAAAAACTTAGGCGGATGCCAGATAGAATGTTGGTATATAGAAATAAAGATTTTCTCGTAATTCGATTTTTCTTTTTCGAGTTTGAATTCAGAAAAAGTAATTTCAGGTTTAAAATCTAATTCGGCTACAAATTGAACCGGACTAAAATTTAGATTCATAATTATTTTACCCTTCTCACAACCTGAAGATTCAGTATTAGTATTATGACAAGTTTGTTCACAATTTTCACTCGCAAATATTTTCATTGCTCTAACTGAGGGCAATGTCACCAGAAGCAATAAGTAAAAACAAAGGATGTGAACTAAAAATTTCATTTAACAAATATATACAAACTTTAAAAACATTTGGTAACATTTGTTACACAAGAAATTAGGGTTTCTTCTTTTTGAAAAAGTCACCAATCATATTGAATAATAACCCACCTAAAACACCACCATACAAAGTACTATTTAAAGGTTTTGAAGTGATAGAACATGTTCCTGAAACACAACCAATATAATGATAATAAGCGTAGCCAGAAATTAATCCGAATACAACTCCAATAGCAGTAATAATGATTTCTTTTTTATTCATTTAGTTTTAAAAGAACAAAGTTACAATTCGTGTTAAAGTAAAACAGTAACAAAAGTTACTTAAAACTGAAAATAAATAAAAGGTTGTGCTCCCGCAGAAGCCGTAGCATAAACCACCCAATAAATCAATCCTAATAAAACAGCTTTTACAACTAATGGTAAAGTTGAAAATGTTTTTTGCATTACGGCTAAAGTTTTTACTGGGACAAAATGCCAAATCACGCCAATAGCAATTAATAAAAATACATTTTTATAACCTATAATAATGGTTTGCCATTGATTAAAATCGAAAGTTAACTTTCCAATATTTTCAATAACTTGAAAGGCAGTTGAAAAATCTTTAGCTCTAAAAAACAACCAACAAAACACAACAAAATGGAAAGTCAAGATAACTTGAATGGTTCGAACAAACATGTTTTTTGGCAATTTAATAAACTGACCAAAGAACTTTTCAACTACTAATGCTAATCCGTGTAAAACACCCCAAACCACAAATTTCCATGATGCTCCATGCCATAATCCGCCTAAAAACATGGTCATAAACAAATTGAAATACGTTCTTATTTTTCCTTTTCTGTTTCCACCTAACGAAATGTATAAATAATCGCGTAACCAACTCGAAAGTGAAATATGCCATCTTCGCCAAAATTCAGTAATAGAACCTGATTGATAGGGTGTTCTAAAGTTATCGGGTAACCAGAATCCCATCAATAAAGCCAATCCAATTGCAATGTCTGAATATCCTGAAAAGTCACAATAAATCTGAATTGCATAACCATAAGAAGCCATTAAATTTTCGAATGCGGTGTAACTATTTGGTGCATCAAAAACACGGTCTACGAAATTGGATGAAATATAATCTGAAATCACCGCTTTTTTTAACAAACCACCAATAATCAAAAATAAGGCGCGATTAAAATCCTCTTTTGTTAGTTTTAATTTCTCATAAATTTGCGGAATAAAATCGCTCGCTCTTACAATTGGTCCTGCTACTAATTGCGGAAAAAATGAAACGAAAAATAAGAAATCCATGAAACTTTTCGTTGGCTCTAATTCTTTTCGGTAAACATCGATGGTGTAACTTAACGTTTGGAAAGTATAGAATGAAATTCCGACGGGAAGAATAATATCTTCAAACTTCATATTTCCATCAAAAATCGAATTAAAATTATCGATAAAGAAATTGGTATACTTAAAATAAGCTAACATTCCAAGGTTAATCAACAAACTCAAAACCAAATAAAACTTACGATAGAATTGTTGAACTTCTACATAAATTAATCGTGAAAGCGAATAATCTACAACAGATGAAAATAGTAATATCCAAAAGTAAAAACCACTCGACTTATAATAGAAAAATAGTGAAAACAGCACCACATAAGTTATGCGAAAATAATGTGTTTTTCGTGATAAAATATAAATAGCATAAAAGATTAAAAACAAACCTAAAAACAATGCACTGTTAAACAACAAAGGCTGTTTTGGATTGTAAATAAACCAATTTTTTATCGTTTCTAAATCAACACTACCAATAGTGTTATGAAACCAATTTTGTAAACTAAAAAGTGCGCTCACTATTATTTTGATGATTTAAATAATTCATACGATTGCATAAAAGCATTAAAAAACAATTCTGCTTGTTTTTCATATCCTGCTTTAGAATAATGCACTTTATCTCTAGCCATATATCCTTTTGCCGCATTACGGTTTATGGATTTGTTACCACCAAAAACATCTAGAAGATTCCAAACGGCATAGTTATTAACATGTGCATTATCTTCTATAATTTCAGCATATTTTTCAATATATGTATTCTTATATTTTCGATGTAAAACAGAAGGTGGAGATGTCATTACCAATACACATGCTTGCGGATTATGCTCTTTAATCCCTTGAATCATTTGATCTAAATGTGTAAAATATTGCTCATCTGATTGTTTCTCAAAACTTTCATTAGTTCCTAAAGATATAATCACTAAATCAGGATTTAAAGCTGGCAATTGCTCATAAATTAAAGGAAATTTATTAAAATCAGATGCCTTAGCTCCATTTACTCCTATACTATGATACAGTATACCCGAATTTTCGTTTTCTAAAACCAATCCGTTTAAAGCAAAATTATTAATTTCTTGATTGGGAACAATCGCAATTTTATCTAAAGGAGTTTCCGAACTATAATCGTTTGAAAAAGTTGCTGGTTGCAAGTCTATAGGAATATATTCTGTTTTAGTAGTAGTTTTAGACTGGGTTCCTTTTGTTGGAATTGTTAAAATTTTTCCATCACGAATCATATCACTTTTTAAACCATTTGCTTTTTTTAATGCTTTTAGAGAGACACTATATTTGTTAGCAATTCCTCCTAAAACTTCTCCTGACTTTACTTTATGTGTAATTCTTTTTGGAACTTTTCTTTCTATTACAATACTTTTATTAGAAACCGAAACATCAAATAAATTGGTGTTTTTAGGTGTAATTACTTTTAGTTTTGTAAAATTAAATTGTGCATCTTTGACTACTAATTGAATAGCAAAATCATCAGCATTTGTTTCCATAGAAAACCCGCTTAACCCAACAGGCTTAGTTGTATCTGCATATAAATTTCTAAAACTTTGAAAATTTCCTGATGCTGAATAGCGAATGGGAGCACTATTATTAGTTTTTGCTACACTATAAGGAAACGTAAATCCAAAACCTGCATTTCCAAAAACAGATTGCATTTCTTTTCTAATTTTTGCAGTAAATAAATCTGCCTGAATATGCGAATCGCCAATATGAACAATATTAATCTTACCTGATTTACTTTTCTCTAATTGATATACTTTTTCATAGAATGCCAAAAGTGCATTTGAATTATGAAAATCATTTCCTGTAAAAACAACCTCAACAGAATCTACAATCGGAATATCTACATAAACCGAATCCATTGGCACTAATAAAGTGTCTTGAGAAAATCCTAAAAAAGAAAACCCAAGAAATAAGATCAATAATCTACTCTTCATATACCGAATCTTTATTGATGATTACACTATCTTTCTTAATAGGAGTCACCGGTTTTTTACGTTTTTTTCTCAATTCTTTATACATTTCATAGCCTTGATTCAACTGCGAAAAAACTAAATTTGCTGCCTTTTTTGCCCCTCTATGATTAAAATGCGTATAATCTTTATTTGCCCTTGCTGGTTCTTGTTCTACCCATTGAATCATAGAGCCATCACCTCCCATTAAGGTGTACATGTTTACAAAACTCGATTCTGATTTAATAGCATAACGTTTCTGTGCTGTGTTCAAAGGCACTACAGCAGAATCAGTTTTCATTTCTAAATCGTATTTAGTTGATTTATCAGCAGTTGAAACAATTAAGATAGCAACTCCCGGAAAACATTCTTTTAAATGCGCAACCACTTTTGCCATTCTTTTTTCGTACCAACCGTAGTTTAACGAACCGTAATTCAATACATTAGCTCCATATTGCAAAACGATTAAATCATAATCTAATTTGGCATGAAACGCACGCATTGTAGCTATATCAAAACTTCCAATAGGCAAACCAGAATTTCCTCTATTTGAGAAATTATCTACATGAACCCCTTTTCCGTCATCAAAATTGAATCCGTAAATTGGAATAGAATCTGCCTTTTTGAAATTTACTTTTAAAGTTTTAAGATTCGTATCTGAAAGCACTAATGTATTGACAATTGAATTAGGCGTTAATTTTTTAGAAATCGTATCTGTTCCTAAAATATATTTAATTTTTCCTTCTTTATTTTTTGAACTTCCGTAAAACAATGTAGGTTTAGGCAAATCCGAAGCAAATCGTGTTTTGTTTGCTTTATATTTTACCCAAGCTACATTAGAGGTATCATTCGCATAAAATACATGACCGTTTACTCCAAATGGATGTAATGGTCGTTTTACTTTTAAATAAGATTGAGTTTTCCAGTTTGCAGAAAACTCATGTACTAATGAGCTTCTTGAACTTGCAGACTCTGATGTAATATTCACAAAACCAACACCTTGTCCTCCAAATTTTTCTTGTAAATACGTTCTAAAATCTTTTACAATTAAATCGCCATCCGTCATTGAATCACCAAAATAAGCAATTCGAACGTTGCCTTCATTTTTAGTTTCTAATTGGAAAAGTTTTTCGAAAAAAGATAGTAAATACTGATTCCCTTTATAATTCTCAAAAGTTTCATCTGGAAATTTAACTCCGTTAGTAATTTTATAATCAATTCTAATTTTAGACAATGTATCTGCGGCAATTGTATCATTATCTTCGGCAATTGCTTCTAACAACAAACTATCGACAACAATATTTTTTGAAGCAATTGTAGTTTCTGAAAATAACTTTTTAGGTAAAAACGTTTTGAATGTCAAAAAAGACAATGCAGAAAAGATTATCACAAGTAAAGTTTGAAAAAAATATTTTGATGTGTTCATTTATTAAATTTCAATAATAAAATCTAAAATCGTAATCCAATATTTGGGAACGCAGATTGAAGAGTTTTTTAATAATTCTGAAAATTTTATCTCATTTAACCCAATTCATTTATAAAAGAGACGCTTAACAGCGTGACAAACTAAACGTAAAAAAACTCGCAACTCGTAACTTTAAACTCGCAACTCTTCTTACATTCTCTCAGGAACTTCTATTCCTAATAACTGAAAGGCATTTTTAATCGTATTACCAACTGATTTTGATAATTGAACTCGAAACACTTTTTTATCGTGATTTTCTTCTCCTAAAATTGAAACCTGTTGATAGAACGAATTGAATTCTTTTACCAAATCGTAGGTGTAATTCGCAATTAAAGCCGGACTATGATTCTCTGCTGCGTTTTGAATTACTTCAGGGAATAATTGAACTTGTTTGATTAATTCTTTCTCTTTTTCATGCATCTCGACATCGCTCGATGTAACAACATTTTCGAAGTCAAAATCGGCTTTTCTCAAAATCGATTGAATACGCGCATAAGTATATTGAATAAAAGGTCCTGTGTTTCCTGCAAAATCAACTGATTCTTCTGGATTGAACATCATTTGTTTTTTTGGATCTACCTTAAGCATATAATATTTTAATGCGCCCAAACCAATAGTTGTATACAATTTTGACTTTTCTGACTCAGAATAGCCTTCTAATTTTCCTAATTCTTCCGAAATAGTTTGTGCTGTCGTAGTCATTTCTGACATTAAATCATCAGCATCTACAACCGTTCCTTCACGTGATTTCATTTTTCCAGAAGGTAATTCCACCATTCCGTAAGATAAATGATACAAGCTATCTGCCCAATCAAATCCTAATTTTTTCAAGATTAAGAATAACACTTTAAAGTGGTAATCTTGCTCATTTCCTACCGTGTAAACCATTCCTCCAACATCTGGAAAATCTTTTACACGCTGAATAGCGGTTCCAATATCTTGCGTCATGTAAACCGCAGTTCCATCTGAACGAAGCACGATTTTTCTATCTAAACCATCCGCTGTTAAATCAATCCAAACGGAACCATCTGGATCTTTCTCGAAAATACCTTTTTCTAAACCAAACTGCACTACTTCTTTTCCAAGTAAATACGTGTTTGATTCATAATAATTAGGAATGTTGAAATTAACACCCAAATTTTTATACGTTTGCTCAAAACCATCATACACCCATTGGTTCATAGTTTTCCAAAGTTCAATAACTTCAGGTTTCCCATTTTCCCAATCTAAAAGCATTTGTTGTGCTTCCAAAATTGATGGTGCTAGTTTTTTTGCTTCGTCTTCGGTTTTACCTTGAGCAATTAATTCTGCAATTTCTTTTTTATATTGTTTGTCGAATTCTACATAGAAATTCCCAACCAATTTATCACCTTTTAATCCTGTTGATTCTGGTGTTTGTCCGTTTCCGAATTTCTGCCAAGCCAACATTGATTTACAGATGTGAATTCCTCTATCGTTGATGATTTGCGTTTTATATACTTTTTTACCCGAAGCTTTAATGATTTCAGCAACGGAGTAACCCAATAAGTTATTACGAATATGACCTAAATGCAAAGGTTTATTAGTATTTGGCGAAGAATATTCGACCATTACCGCTTTCTCTCCTTCTTTTGGAGCTACAAAACCAAAAGTTTCGTTGTTTTTAATCGAATTAAAAAATTCTATATAATAAGCATCCGAAATCACGATGTTTAAAAATCCTCCAACAACGTTAAATTTAGCGACTTCATGAATATTAGCAACTAAATAATTTCCTATTTGATTTCCTATTTCAACAGGATTCCCTTTTAACGCTTTTACTAAAGGAAAAACTACCATAGTAACATCACCTTCAAACTCTTTCCTAGTAGCTTGAAATTCAACTTTCTCAATAGAAATATTGAACAATTCAAGAACTGCTTTTTGGATATGTACTGTAAGTGTTTGATGTAATGTCATTTTTGCCTTTTTTTAGAACGTGCAAAGGTAATAAATAGTAATTAGTGATTCATAATTAGTGATTAGTTTTTTTGTGTAAAATCAATAAAAAAAGTACTCCTAAAATTTTTAAGAGTACTTTTTTTATTGATTTGACTTTATATTGCTAATTTACAATAGAAACTACCATCTAATAATTACGCTTCCCCAAGTAAATCCAGAACCAAAAGCAGCTAAAACTACTAAATCTCCTGATTTAATTTTTCCTTGTTCCCATGCTTCAGTTAAAGCAATTGGAATAGATGCTGCTGTTGTATTTCCGTATTTTTGAATATTGTTAAAAACTTGGTCGTCTGTTAAACGGAATTTCTGTTGAATAAATTGTGAAATTCTTAAGTTAGCCTGATGAGGCACCAACATATTAATATCTGAAACTTGTAAATTATTGGCTTGCAAACCTTCGTTAATGACTTCGCTAAATCGAACTACCGCATTTTTAAACACAAATTGTCCATTCATATAAGGATAATAGCTTTCGTCATTGGGGTCGTTATCAGCAATGATGTCGGTTACCCAACGTTTTCCCATTCCTGGAGCAATTAATGATAATTCTTCGGCATGTTGCCCTTCAGAATGAAGATGTGTTGACAAAATTCCTTTCGACAAATCTTCTTCTCTTGAAAGAACTGCCGCTCCTGCTCCATCTCCAAAAATTACAGAAACACCTCTACCACGAGTCGTCATGTCTAAACCAGTAGAATGCAATTCAGAACCAATAACTAAAATATTTTTATACATTCCGGTTTTAATATATTGATCTGCTACTGAAATAGCATACACAAAACCCGAACATTGATTACGAACATCTAATGCACCAACAGTTCTTAAACCTAAATCGCGTTGTACTAAAACACCTGGACCTGGAAAATAATAATCGGGACTCAAAGTCGCAAAAACAACAAAATCAATATCTTCCTTGGCCACACCCGATCGCTCAATAGCAATTTCGGCTGCTTTAACACCCATTGATGTAGTCGTATCTTCACCTCTTATAATATGACGACGTTCTTGAATTCCAGTTCTTTCCTGAATCCATTCATCGTTAGTATCCATTAGTTTAGATAAATCATCATTAGTAACAATGTTATCTGGTACATAATAGCCTAACCCTGATATTTTAGAATGGTACATAATTTTTTAATTATTTATTAGCTTACAAAAATACAAATTTTAAAGTGTATTGATCAATGGCATAAAAAAAGTCCAACATACTTTGTAAGTTGGACTTTTTAAAATTGTATTGATTATACGGTTTGATCATCAACTGTTGCGTCTGGCGCATTTTTTTTCACAGATTCGATTCCGTTGTCTCTTGATGCAACACTTTCATACATTTCACTTGTACCAATAATCTGACCATTTGTAGCTTTAAGATTGAAATAAGGCTTTCCATTTTTAGCTTCTAAACGATCGAAACGAGTATCAACTTGTGAGTTTTTTTTAACCGATTCTACACCATTTAAACAAGCTGCTTTAGTTGTATAACCCTCACTACCTAAAATTTCTTGACCGTTTCCTGCTTTTAAGCTAAATTGAAACTCTCCGTTTTTTCTAGTTGAAATTACAAATTTTCCCATGTTATAAAATTTAATATTATGAATTAATGAAATATAAACTTACAAAAAAAAATTAACAAATAAAAATTTGAGTAACATCAAGTGGAGCTTACAACAAAATTTCGCCATTTAATAAGGTAGAAAAAACAAAACATCTTTATTATTAGTTCATGGTAAAGCAGATAACAATCAAAAAAAAAATCAAACATTCAAATACTAGACCTTTGAATTGAAAGATTTGAAGGGCTATTTTATTTTCAAACAAACCACTTCCCCATTTTCAATCAAATTATCATTTTCAAAAAACAGAATTTGATTTCCAAATTTAGCTTCAATTAAATAATGACTTCCTCTAAAATAAGATTTTACAACTTCTACTTTAAAATTAGAATTTAAAGTTACTTTCAGTTGATTTGGATAAACAAATTTCAATTCTCCATTAATTTCAATTTCGTTTACATCTCCAAATAAAGAAGCTATATATCGATTTTTTGGATTATCATAAATAAACTTTGGAATTCCACTTTCTATGATTTCTCCATCTTTAATAATCGCAACCTCATCGGCAAAAGCTAAAACATCGGTGCTGTCATGAGTAGCAACAACACAAGTTATATTTTGTTCTTTTAAATAAGCAAACAACTTTCTTCTGAGACTGTTTTTTCTAAAATTATCGATATGACTAAAAGGTTCATCCAACAATAATACTTCTGGTTCTAGTGCTAATACTCTTGCTAAAGCTACACGTTGCATTTGACCACCACTTAAAAATTTAGCTTTTACATTAGCATATTCTTTCATTTCTACAATCTCTAACAATTCAGAAATACGTGCTTGTTTAGAATCTGGAAAAAAATTAGAAAGATACTTTCCTACGTTTTCAGCAACTGTAATAAATGGCATTAAATCGAAATCTTGCGCCAAATATTTCATAAAAGGCATTCCGGGAATCAAATAAAATTTAGGCCCTAAAACTTCGGTGTTATTCCAAAATATTTGCCCTTCATCTAGATCGTATAAACCATAAATTAATTTTAGTAACGTACTTTTTCCGCAACCACTTTCACCTATAATTGCAAGATTAATTCCTTTTTTTACTGAAAAGGAAATGTTTTGAAGCGTGTTTTCCTCTAAATAAGAAAATGAAATATTTGTTGCTACCAGCATAATTGCTTTTTTTTTACAAATATAAGATTAAATATTATGTCAATTTGTCACCAATTATACTTTGGTATTTCTTTTGAAGGTAGCAATACATCAAAATTGTTTAACTAAAATTTTAAAATATGGCATCAGGAAAAATTAACGTTTCTGTAGAAAACATCTTTCCACTAATTAAAAAATTCTTGTACAGCGATCACGAAATATTTCTTCGTGAATTAGTCTCTAATGCAACAGACGCTACTTTAAAATTAAAACATTTAACCAGTATTGGCGAAGCTAAAGTAGAATATGGCAATCCAATTATCGAAGTAAAAATCGATAAAGAAGGAAAAAAACTGCACATCATTGATCAAGGTTTAGGAATGACAGCTGATGAAGTTGAAAAATACATCAATCAAATTGCTTTTTCTGGAGCTGAAGAGTTTTTAGAAAAATATAAAGATTCTGCCAAAGATTCAGGTGTAATTGGTCATTTTGGATTAGGATTTTATTCTGCCTTCATGGTGGCTTCAAAAGTAGAAATTATTACCAAGTCATATAAAGACGAACCAGCAGCACATTGGACATGTGATGGAAGTCCAGAATTTTCATTAGTTCCTCATGACAAAACCGAAAGAGGTTCAGAAATCATCTTACATATTGCTGAAGATTCTTTGGAGTTTTTAGAAGAGTTTAAAATTCGTGAATTGTTAACGAAGTACAATAAATTCATGCCTATTCCAATTAAATTTGGAACCAAACAAGAAGCGCTTCCAAAACCAGAAGATGCGCCAGAAGATTACAAAACTGAATACAAAGAAGTTGACAACATCATCAACAATCCTAATCCGGCTTGGACTAAACAACCAGTGGATTTAAGTGATGAGGATTACAAAAAATTCTATCACGAATTGTATCCAATGCAGTTTGAAGAGCCTTTATTCAATATTCACTTAAATGTAGATTATCCGTTCAATTTAACAGGGATTTTATATTTCCCAAAAATGTCGGCCGATTTACAAATGCAAAAAGACAAAATTCAATTGTACCAAAATCAGGTATATGTAACTGATAATGTAGAAGGAATTGTTCCTGAATTTTTAGGCATGTTAAAAGGGGTTATTGATTCGCCAGATATTCCGTTAAACGTTTCTCGTTCGTATTTACAAGCGGATGGAAATGTGAAGAAAATTTCAAACTACATCACTAGAAAAGTAGCCGATAAATTAAAATCGTTATTCAACGAAAATCGTGCAGATTTTGAACAAAAATGGAACGACATTAAAATTGTTTTAGAATACGGAATGCTTTCAGAACCAAAATTCTATGAAAAAGCAGGCGATTTTGTATTGTATCCTACCACTAATGGAAAATATTTCACATTAGCCGAATTGAAAGAAGCAATAACTGCAAATCAAACAGATAAGAATGGAAAACTAGTAGTGTTATATGCTTCGAATAAAGACGCACAACACAGTTATATTGACATTGCAACCGCTAAAGGTTATGAAGTTTTATTATTAGATTCGCCAATTGTTTCGCATTTAATTCAAAAATTAGAAGCAGATAACGAAAACCTAACTTTTGCACGAGTTGATGCTGAACATATTGATAAATTAATACAGAAAGAAGAAACAACTATTTCTAAATTATCTGATGATGAGCAAACAAACCTAAAATCAGTTTTAGAAGCCATTGTACCAAAAGAAAACTATACCGTTCAACTAGAGCCTATGGATAGTAGTGCAGCTCCTTTTATGATTACACAACCCGAGTTCATGAGAAGAATGAAAGAAATGAGTGCAACTGGCGGTGGAGGAATGTTTGGAATGGGTAATTTCCCTGATATGTATAATTTGGTAGTAAATTCAAATTCTAGTTTAGCAACAACTATTTTACAAACCGAAGATAAATCGGCTCAAGAAGTATTAGTAAAACAAGCTTTAGACTTAGCCAAAATTTCACAAGGTTTACTTAAAGGTGAAGAATTAACTGCATTTGTAAAAAGAAGTTTTGAAACTTTGAAGTAATCGAATTGAAATTCTGTTACCTTTAAGAATCATTTATCAATCCTGACAGGTTTTTGAAACTTGTCAGGATTTTTTGTTAACTTTGACTATAAAGCCAATGCAAAATGAAAAAACTAACATTCGAAATCGAAATAAACGCTCAAGCCGATAAAGTTTGGAATGCCATGTGGGAAGGAGAAAATTATAAAAAATGGACTTCTGCCTTTTGCGAAGGTTCAACAACTAAATCGAATTGGAAACAAGGAGAACGAATTCATTTTCTTGATCCAAATGGAAATGGAATGTATAGTGAAATAACTATTCTAATTCCAAATGAGAAAATGTTTTTTACGCACATTGGAAATCTAAAAAACTTTACAGAACAACCTTTAGATGACGAATCTAAAACTTGGTCAGGCGCAATTGAAAACTATTCATTAAACGAAGAAAATGGTAAAACAAAAATTTCTGTAGTAATAGATGTTCTAGAAAAATATATCGAATATTACAATAAAACTTTTGGATTAGGCTTAGCGATTATTAGAGAAATTGCCGAAAACTAACAGACATAAAATAATTACAACAAAAAACAATGACGGTATCTTTAGAAACTCCCGCACTTTTATTCTCAGCAACTTCATTAATACTTTTAGCCTATACAAATCGATTTTTAACAATTGCACAAATTGTGAGAGGCCTTAAAAAAAATTATGATGACAATCACAATAAAAACATTTTACTTGAAATTAAAAACTTAAACTTACGATTGACTTTGATTCGTTACATGCAATTATTTGGGGTAATGTGTTTGTTTTTATCGGTTTTTGCAATGCTATTATTGTATGTAAATCAAGCTACTATAGGAATTTATTTATTTGGAGCAAGTTTACTTTCGTTATTAATTTCATTAGGAATCTCATTTTGGGAAATTAGTATTTCGGTAAATGCACTTCGAGTTCATTTAAAAGATTTATCTGAGGATATGGAATAATTCAATAATTAAAATTTAAACCTTTTTGATTCTAAATAGTCTAATCAATAAACTTAAAAAAACAGCTTATGAGAAAAATGAATTTTTATATTATCGGAACATTTTTGTTAACATTAATTTCTTGTAGTAAAGAAGATATTGTAGTAGATAGAGAATTGGTTAATGCTTATGCAGAAATTGAATTTAGCAGTGAAGTTGATTTTAATTCAGGAATTGAAGCTGCAAGTGACAATTCATCATTTGCAAGTAGAAATAATATTAATTCAAATACTTCTTTAGCCTCTTGTGCAACAGTAACGGTTGACAATGCAACAACAGGGGTTTTTCCTAAAACATTTACAATTGATTTTGGAAGTGGTTGTGTTTCAAATGGAATTTTAAGATCTGGAAGTATTACAGTTACAATTACAAATTACATCATGACCGCTGGAAGTGTTACAACTATTGTAAGAGGAAATAATTATTACATTAATGGCAGAAAAGTGGAAGGTACAATTGTATATGAAAACACTACAACTGATGTAAATAATCCTCAATGGAATAGAACGATTACCAACGGAAAAACAACTACTACTTCTGGAGATGTTTATACTCATTCTGGAACTCGAACTGTAAAACAAATTGCAGGTGTTACCACCTTAGCATTGTTAGATAATATTTACGAAATAACAACCGGAAATCATACTATTACAAAAAATAATAACGCTACATTAACTACAACTGTAGTTGAACCATTAATTAAAAAATATGCTTGCGCTCATGTTTCACAAGGACAGTTAGATTTACAAGGTAGTGTTTTAGACGGTATTTTAGATTATGGAGATAATACTTGTGATTATTTTGCAACCTATACCCATTCAAACGGAGTAGTTTATGACATTGTTCTAAATTAAACGATATAAAAAAAACAATATTAATGTTGTACTGATATTTGGAATATCAACATCATACACTCAATAAGATAAAGATTGACTAAGTTTTAGTTGTTATAAAAATCTCGTTTAAATAAATTTAAACGAGATTTTTTATGGCTAAAAACTAATTAACTATTGAGTTTTCTTCTTTTTTATCATTATTTAAGATATTACCATCTTCTTTCGCTAATTTATTTTTGGTCGGAATTTTATAATTTAATGTGATTCCTACTCGTCTTGAATCATTTTTACTTTCATAGACTAAGTTGGTTCCTAAGGCGTTAAAGCCTTGTTTATTGGTATTAAAAATATCATTACAATAAACAGAAACTGACAAATTATTATCTAAGAATTTCTTAGCAAAAGTAACATCAAATTGTTGACTGAAAGGCACTCTATTTTCATAATAGTAGTAATTTCCACCAGTTGATGAAGTGTTGTAATTTGCAGTAAATTTAATTTTACTTGGCAACACAATTTGCGACATTGCATTAAAAAACCACAAACCATTAGCATTAACATCCGGTAAAATGTGTTTTTGATGTCCCACATATAAATACAAGAAATTAATCTCATCTGGATTAAAGTCAAATTTCAACGTTTCTTTTAAACCTTTGGTAAACAACATATATGGAACTGGCAATCCAAAATTAAAATTATGAATGGTTATTTGAGGAATATTTTCTGAAATACTTGCTGCACCATCACCATCAGCTATTATCCTATTCATTACCTGATTATTCGCATCGCTACGAGAATAACTAATGAAAAAGTATTCAAAAGCGCTAATTTTTAACTCATAATTATCAAAAATGGTAGGCTCTAAATTAGGATTCCCAAAAAAGGAAACATTTGGATTTTGATAATTGGTATTGTTCGGATTTAATGCGGAAGTATTGGGTAAGCTAATCTTTTTATTATAATTAGCATTCACAAAAACTTGTGGAATGATATTGTATTGAATGCTTGCATTTGGGAAAAACCGAGTTTGATTAAATGGAATTAACTTGTCTGTATCAGTATTTCCTTCAATAGAGTACGACTCCAATCTTCCTCCTAAAATAAAATCAAACTTTTTATAAGAAGATTGAAATTCAGAATAAGCGGCTAATGTAGTTCGTTGATAATCTAAATTGACAACATCTAAACTTTGCGCTTCAAATTCTAATTTATCAGCTAAAACTCCCGTTGAAAATTTAGTCTTTTCTAAAAAGGAAAAATCTTGCGAATAATCGGTTTTAAATTGATAAAATAGTTGATCATAACCATTATCCAAAACAGAATTTCCAGAAATTCTATTATTCAAATCAAAAGCATTGGCTACAGAATTGACATTAAATCTAAAATCTAATTTCTTGGTTATATCATCAAATCGCTTTTGATAATTTAAAGCAACATCATTTCGGTTGAGTTTATTTTTACTGTGATCGCTGGTTGCAAATCCAAAACCACTTGCATCAATGAGCGCATCATTATTTGAAGTGGTGAAATCATAATTGACCAACAATCGGTCTTTTTTTAAATCAAATTTCAAACCTGTTTTAAAAAAATAAAAACGATTCTCTCTATCGGTTGTATTTTTAGATAACACTGTACTCTCGTTTTGAAAATTGGTACGTTGATACCCTTGATTAAAATTTTGACCTAACTGCACTTGCCAACCAAACCACTTATTTTTAGCATTAACCAATAAACTATTGTTGAATCGATGACGTGATTTATCATATTTTGTATAACTGTATCCGTTTGAATAGGTTGCAGAAAGATATTTTTTTGCGTTTTTTGAAGTAACAATATTTATAATGGCACCGCCCGAAGTAGCAGGAAATTCAGCTCCCGGCTGAGTGATAATCTCCACTTTTTCGATAGAATTAGCAGGAAGACTCTCTAAATAGGAAGTTAGCTCATTAGAGTAAATATTCAAGGGTCTAGCATCCATAAATACTTCTAATTGTTTTCCTTGATACATCATTCCGGCTACATCAGAAACTATTAATCCTGGTAATTTTTTTAATCCTTCCATGACAGAACCTGAATTCAAATGGCTTTGTTCAGAAAAATCAAATATCGTTCTATCTGCTTTTTGCTCTATACTTTTCTTTTTAGATTGCACCACAACTTCATTTAATTCAGTTGTTTTAGTAGTATCTTTTACTGTTTCTTGTTGAGCAAATACAGCTTGAATAGTCAAAAAAGAGAAGCAAATTAAAAAATTTTTCATTGGAATAGTTTATTTGCAATTAGTCCGCATTTTCTAAATTTGTTACAAAACAAACCCATTAATCTATTATCCATAGCAAAACAGGTTTTTCTGAATCTTGTAAACGAATGTCTAATTTTTCCATAAATTCATTAGAAACAGCAGGACAACCCCAACTCAATGGCGCATATCTTGGATACACTTCTTTATTTTTAACAGCATTCCAAGAATGCAAAACCACTACCCTTTTTTCAGCGCTTTTATTGGTTGATTCTAGCCCATGCAACCAGTACTTTACGTTGATTCCCCAAGAACTATAATCGCGATTACCTATTTTATATTTGCCTTTCATGGAGCAATGACTATTTACTCTACTATCGAATTTTACTTTTTCCCATTTAGCTGGATTTTCTTCAAATTGATCGCAGCTTCCGTGGGTTACTAAATTTTTATCAATATTTTTTTTTGCTTTAAAATCATAAATAAAGAATCGATTTTTACCTGAATGAACACTTAAATCAACCAAAAAATAATAGTCTTCATTAAATCCATTATTTTTACAATACGCAAACGATTCATTGTGAAATTTTGAATAATCTTTTAGAGGTTCCGTTGTGTTTTCTGTATTATTACAACATAAAAAACTTAGAAGCGTTAGTAGAAAAAAGTGTTTCATATATTTTATAAATTAACTTGTGATTAAACCTCTTTTTTTAGATTTTAATTAAACCTTCTGTATTAAAAAAAGTCTAAACTTTAAATCAAATACCATACCATCATGAATAAGTCAAATCTTTGGTCATTACGTTTAGGATTTTCTGGAAAACAAGCTCAAGAAATGGAAAGGTTTGGAATTGAAAAATTTCTAAAACAATCATTTACAGCCCCCTTTGAAAATCAAATACCCGAATGTCTGAGAGAAGATCCTAAAACGATAAGCGAACTAAAAGATTTTAGAGCTCGTATAAAAAACACAAGTACAGAAGAAGGAAAAAAAGAACTCAAAAAACAAATTCAGAATAGTATTGAATTACGAAAATGGTGGATTAATGAAATTCAAAAACAAGAATTTCCTTTGCGTGAAAAAATGGTGCTTTTTTGGCACAATCATTTTGTATCAACCTCACAAAAAGTAAAAGTTAATTGGTGGATATATCAACACAATCAAATCTTAAGAGAAAATGCATTTGGAAATTTTAAACAATTAACCAAAAAAATCATTCAAACCAACGCAATGGTTCGGTATTTAGATAATGTTGACAATAGAAAGGGAAATATCAATGAAAATTTAAGTCGCGAGTTATTAGAATTATTCACTTTAGGGATTGGTAACTATACCGAATTAGATATAAAAAATGGCGCAAAAGCATTAGCAGGTTTAGGCATTGGAGAAAACGAGGCTATGTACCGAAAACCTTTTGAAGACAAAGATACCATCACTTATTTGGGAAAAACTGGAAACTTCAAAGCAGATGATTTAGTAGATATCATTTTTGAACAACCTACTATTCCGTATTTAATTACCCGAAAAATTTTGCAATGGTTTATTTATGATGATCCAAAAGAAGAATTAGTAAAATATTACGGCGATTATTTTAAAACCGTTGATTTTGAGATAGAACCTTTACTTTTAAAAATAGTTACCGAAGAATACGCTAAAAACACTGCTGGAAGCAAAATAAAAAACCCATTAGAATATATTTTACAACTTGTAGAAGCATTACAAATCAAAGACATGGATGCTGCGATTATTATGTTTTTCATAAAACAACAAGGCATGGATTTATTCAACCAACCCAATGTTAAAGGTTGGGATGGAGGAAAATCTTGGTTAACTTCTCAACTCTATTTACAGCGCAATAATGTTGCTGATTTATTGTGTATGGGTAGAAATTTGAATCGGAAAATGTTTAAAAATATTCCAGATGAAGGAGAAGTTCCAAAAATTTATTTGGAAAATATTGATATCAAAATTAATTTTAATCCGAGAGAAAATAACAAGCAGATTATCAAAAAAATGAGTGACTCGTATTTATTTCAAGTGGACGAAAATTTACAAAAAGATATGGAAACCCTTTTAAAATATGATTTTGACGCTAGTGCCGAAAATGCTCAAAAAACAGTTATTCGATTATTCAATTTCATGACCAAATTACCAGAATTTCAAATAATCTAATCCATTTGCTATGAACAGACGTAACTTTTTATCACTCACAGGAACCTTTACTGGAGGAATGTTGATCCTACCCGAGTTTCTTCATGCATTTGGAAATCAATCGCAAATAATACAAGGCAATGCATCGGTTGTATTTATTCAATTAAATGGCGGAAATGATGGATTAAATACTTTTATTCCATATGAAAATGAATTGTATTACGATTTTCGTGAAAAAATTGCACTTTCAAAAAATGAAGTCATCGGAAAAAATAAAGGGATGGCTTTTCATCCTGCTTTAAAAGGTTTTAGTACGATACAACAAAACGGACATTTATCTGTTATTCAAAATGTAGGCTATCCTGAACCCAATCGTTCACATTTTCGATCACAAGAAATTTGGCAAACGGCTGCGGCTTCCAATCAATATCTTAACGAAGGCTGGTTAGGGCGGTACTTAGATTTACAGTGTAAAGAACACACACCTACAGCAGGAATTAATATAGATACTATTGATAATTTAGCATTAAAAGGAGTAGAACCAAATTTCATTACCGTTAAAGATCCTAATCGTTTCAAATCTAAATCTGAATTTGACAACAGTAAACTTTCCGATAATCCACAATTAGATTTTGTTAGAAAAATTGCAAATTCAGTTTCAGAAGGTGCCGACGAAATTCAAAATGCTTTAAATCAATCCAAAACTGAAATTAACTATCCAAAAACACAATTGGGTAAAAACTTAGAATGGATTGCCCGATTGATAAAAGGAAACTTGAATTCTAAAGTTTATTATTCTTCTCAAAGTGGGTATGATACCCATGATAACCAACTCGCAATTCATAACAATAAACTAACCGAATTAAACGATGCCATTTTTAGTTTTTATACCGAATTAAAGCGAGCCAATTTATTACAAAATGTAACCATAGTAGTGTTTTCAGAATTTGGAAGAAGAGTAAAAGATAACGGCAACGGAACAGACCACGGAACTGCTGCACCTATGTTTATAATTGGAGGCAATAACAAAGGAACCATCATTGGAAATAATCCAAATTTATCCGATTTAGATAACGGAGATTTAAAATTTGAAATTGATTTTAGAAGTGTTTATGCCTCGGTATTAGAACAAAAACTAGAATTTGATTATACAAAAATCGGCATCCAAAATACAATTTTAAGAGGACTCTTTTAATTTCTGAATTCTAATGTCTGAATTCTAATTTCTAATTCCCTATATTTGCGCCCCTTAAAAAATCAGGAGATGTCAAACAACAATATAATTAAAGGAGTTTTCCTTGTTGCATTAGGTGCTACAAGCTATGGAATGTTAGCTACTTTTGTAAAACTAGCATACAAAGAAGAATTTACTACTGCAGAGGTAACTTCTGCACAATTCATTTACGGAATTATTGGTGTTTTAATTATCAATTTAATTCAAAAAATAAAAAATAAAAACAAGGTAATAAAAGCAAGTTCTAAAAATATTTTGCATTTAATGTTGGCTGGAACTTCGTTAGGAATGACCAGTGTTTTTTACTATTTGGCAGTAAAATATATTCCGGTTTCTATTGGAATCGTTTTGTTAATGCAAACGGTATGGATGGGTGTTTTGCTAGAATGGATTTTAGATAAAAAAGCACCATCATTTCAAAAAATAATATCTGTTATCATTGTTTTAATTGGAACTGCTTTAGCTATAAACATATTTAAAATTGATTTCAACGATACATCAATCGATTGGGCTAGCGGAATATTTTGGGGCATATTAGCAGCAGCATCATTCACTACAACTATGCTAACGGCAAATAAAGTTGGACTCGGAATTTCGTCTGCACAAAGAAGTCTATATATGCTTTTGGGTGGTGCAATAATTGTTTTTGGATTTAGTTTATTTACGCAAATAACGCCTTTTAACTTTGAAATTTTTGCAAAATGGGGTATTGTTTTAGCTCTATTTGGCACTATAATTCCACCAATGTTATTAAACGCTGGATTTCCTCACACCGGAATTGGATTAGGAAGTATTGTTTCATCATTAGAGCTGCCCGTTTCAGTTATGATGGCCTTTTTCCTTTTAAATGAACAAGTTTTACTTATTCAATGGATTGGAATTGTATTAATAATTTTAGCCATAGTCATAATGAACATTCAAATTAAGAAATAGACAAATTGCAATTCATTCCTTTTTTTTTCTTAATTTAGTTGAATAACCATTACAAGAAATTGTAAATAAACTATTTAACTATGAGAAAATTATTAGCTGAATTTTTCGGAACTTTTTGGCTGGTATTTGGCGGATGTGGCGCTGCAGTTTTTGCAGCTGGCGTTCCAAATATCGGAATTGGATTAGTAGGTGTTTCACTCGCTTTTGGTTTAACCGTCTTAACAATGGCTTATGCTGTTGGACATATTTCTGGAGGTCATTTTAATCCTGCAGTAACACTAGGATTATGGGCAGGCGGACGCTTTTCAGAAAAAGAAATCTTACCTTATATTGTTTCACAAGTTTTAGGCGCAACTGCAGCGGCTGGTGTTTTATACATAATTTTAAATGGTGGTGGTGGAACTGATTTCGCCGTCGATTCTGCAGGTGCATTTGCATCAAATTTCTATGAATCTAACTCATTTGATTCAAAAACTTATTATAATGGAATTGGGTTTTCTATGGAAGCTGCTTTTTTAGCTGAATTTATATTAACGATGTTTTTTTTAATTATTATTTTAGGTGCAACCGACCGATTTGCAAACGGAAAATTTGCTGGAATTGCTATTGGCCTAGCTTTAACCTTAATTCACTTAATTAGTATTCCTATTACAAATACTTCTGTAAACCCTGCCCGCTCAACATCACAAGCTTTGTTTGTTGGAGGTGAAGCTTTGAGTCAGTTATGGTTATTTTGGGCAGCTCCAATTGCAGGTGCCATTGCTGCTGGATTCATATATAAAAAATTATTACAAGACAACAAATAAAATTAATTCTAAAATAAGTAAATTAGCGATGAATAAACATCGCTTTTTTTATGCTTGATCTATTTCCAAAAGAAAAAATAATTTTACCATTACCAGATGCTATTTTTGAATTTTATCCCAATTTCTTCTCATCAGAAGAAGCGGATGTATTATTTCAAAAACTGATACATGAAACGCCTTGGCAACTAGATGATATTACTATTTTTGGAAAAAAAATAGCACAACCACGATTAACCTGTTTGTTCGGAAACGAAGGAAAACCCTATTCGTATTCAGGATTAACCATGCAACCTCATGCTTGGAATTCAACTTTAATCTTTATAAAAGAAAAAATAGACCAAATTGCTGAACAAAATTTCACAACTGTGTTAGCCAATTTGTATCGAAACGAAAAAGACAGTAATGGTTGGCATGCCGATAATGAAAAAGAATTAGGTAGAAATCCAATTATTGCTTCCGTAAGTTTTGGGGAAGAACGTAAATTTCAAATCAAACACAACACCCTTTCTGATGTTAAAATGACTCTAAATTTAAATCACGGAAGTTTATTACTCATGAAAGAAGGCAGTCAAATTCACTACAAACACCAAATACCAAAAGCAAATCAGCCTAAAAAAGCGAGAATAAATCTAACATTTAGAACCATTTTGTAATAATTTTTCAAAAAAACACTTCAAAATAACTTCATTTTTAAAAATTTCAAAAAAAACAATTCCTTTATTTTTTGAATTTATTTTTTTACTAATATTGAATGATAAACTAATCAAAAAGTTAAAAATAGTAGTCATCTAATGAAATCGCATTAAAAACATTTTAGCAAACATGTACAATTCCTAAAAATGCGGTTCCGTTTGTTACCGATGAAAATATTGTTTAAACAAATGAAAAAGAAGAAAATTTCAGAATTCGACAACGAAACATTAAATAGAGTTGTTGCAATGGCACAAGAGGAAAAAAAACCTTTTGAAGTATTAAAAGTAGAATTTGGAGTATCTGAAAATGAGGTAACCGAATTAATGCGAAATCGATTATCTAAAGACAACTTTGAACTTTGGAAAAAGAAAGTTTCGGCTAGCAAGCCTAAACCTAAACCTATTAAGTACAATGAACTAGAAGATGATGATTTAGATAGTAAATACTATTTTAAAAATAAATTCGACTAAAAATTTAACTCTTGTCCAGCAAGAGTTTTTTATTTACAATAATTTGATACACAAAAACCAGCTAAAAAAAATATAAACGGTAGTTGTAACAAACATCTATTTTTTTCTACTTATAACTAATTCAATTTAAATATAATGAAAAAAATAATTCTATCCCTTGCTTTTGTGGGATTTTTATGGAGTTGTAGTCCAACTCAAACAGCAACTAAACAAAATGATGTTGCCGTAACAATTGACTTAGTTAATGTAAAAGATGATAAAGTAATGGTTACTGTTACACCTCCTACTTTTACAAACGAAACCGCTACATTTCATTTTCCAAAAACAGTACCTGGCACCTATTCTGAAGACGATTACGGTCGTTTTATTGAAAACGTAAAAGCGTATGATGCAAAAGGAAATGCTCTTAAAGTAGCTAAAACTGACGAGAACTCTTATAGCATTTCAGATGCTACAAAATTGGCAAAAATCACTTATTTAGTTAACGATACTTTTGATACAGAAGGTGGCGCTGGATTTGGTGAAAGCGAAGATGTGTTTTCACCAGCTGGAACAAACATAAACGCAGGAGTAAACTTCATGTTAAATACGCACGGATTCATTGGGTATTTTAAAGGAAAAGAAGAAACTCCGTACAAATTAACCGTTACTCACCCAGAAAGCCTATTAGGTGTTTCGGCAATGATAGATACAGATGCAAGTGCAACTTCTGATGTTTTTGTAATGTCAAAATATGCAAGTTTGGTAGAAATGCCAATCATGTATTCAAAACCTGATTTTACTTCTTTCATGGTGGATGATATGGAAATTATCATAAGTGTATATTCTCCAACAGGAAAATATACGGCTAAACAAATTACGCCAAACATGGAAAACATGATGAAGGCTCAAAAACGTTTCTTAGGACCAATTAACTCTACAAAAAAATACGCCATCTTATTATATTTGTCTGACATGGCAGCAAAAGATGCTAAAGGATTTGGGGCGTTAGAACACCCAACTTCAACTGTAGTAGTTATGCCTGAAATGATGGGATTAGAAATGCTACAAGAACAATTAAAAGATGTTGTTTCTCACGAATTCTTTCACATTGTAACGCCGCTTACCATTCATTCTAATGAAATTCAATATTTTGATTTCAACAATCCGCAAATGTCTGAACATTTATGGATGTATGAAGGAGTAACTGAATATTTCGCTAACTTATTCCAAGTAAATCAAGGTTTAATTGACGAAAAAGAATTCTTTGAAAGAATGGCAGGTAAAATTGCACAATCGCGTCAAATGAACGACAATATGAGTTTTACTAAAATGAGTAAAAACGTATTAAATGCACCCTATAAAGATCAATATTTAAATGTTTATCAAAAAGGAGCTTTAATAGCTATGTGCATGGATATTATAATTAGAGAAAACAGCAATGGGCAAAAAGGAATTTTAAACCTAATGCAAGAATTAGCTAAAGAATATGGTACAAAGAAAGCATTTAAAGACGAAGAGTTATTTGCTAAAATTACCGAATTAACATACCCAGCGGTAGGCGAATTCTTAACTCAGCATGTAGCAGGTGAAACGCCTATTCCATACGAACAATTTTTTGCTAAAATGGGAGTTACTGAAGCTTCTCTTGAAGTAGCTGGAAATCCATTCTTAAAAGGACAAAGCCAACCTTACATTACGGTAAATCCAACTACAAAAGAAATCATGATTTTACCAGAAATTGAATTAAATGTTTTCATGACAACACTTGGACTTAAAAACAATGATACACTTTTAGCTTTCAACGGTAAGGATTATAACTTAGACAACATCTACGATTTAATCATGGCCAGTATGAATTGGAAAGATGGTGAAGCTGTTACCGTAAAAATCAAAAGAGACGGTAAAGAACAAACTGTAAAAGGAAAAGTTGTAATGCCAAAAGAAAAACAAGAAGGATACCAAGCAACAGATGATGCTAAAAAAGCAGTTAGAGAAGCTTGGTTAAGAGGTTAAACTTAAGATTGAATAATATTGATTTTAGATTTTAGAAGTATTTAAAATTTGAAATTGAATTTTATAATTGATATTGCGCTTGAAAATCCTCAAAGTACATAGTATTTTGAGGATTTTTTTATTTACTTTGCGAACTCAAAATTATTCAAACAGATGAAAAAGATATTTTTACTCGCTATTGCCACTATTACATTTTTCGCTTGTAACAAAAACGAAGGCGATGCCAATGCAAACCTTCATATTACAGGAGACATAAAAGGGTTAAGCCAAGGAAAATTATATTTACAAAGAATTCAAGATTCAACCTTAGTAATATTAGACAGCATTTCAATTAATGGCGACTCCAAATTTGAAAGTCACTTACAACTAGAAAGCCCTGAAATGTTGTATTTATTTTTAGACAGAGGACAAACAAATTCCATTGACAATAGTCTGCCGTTTTTTGCTGAGCCGGGAACTATTAAAATTGAAACTACTTTAAAACATTTTTTTGCAGATGCCAAAATATCTGGGTCTAAAAATCATGATTTATGGGAAAAATTTGACAGCATTAACAGTAAATTTAGAGATCAAAATTTAGCTTTAATGGCCAAACGTTTAAAAAACGAATTAAAACCCAATTCAACCACCACAGACAGCATTGAGAAGGCGTATAAAAACCTATTGACAAGAAAGTATCGTTATACTGCTCATTTTGCTACCACACACGGAGATGCCGCAATAGCACCGTATTTAGCATTATCAGAAATCGCAAACATCAATATAACCTATTTAGATACCATTCAAAAAAGCATGACTCCTGAAGTTGCCAAATCAAAATACGGAAAAATGCTTACGAAATATTTTAACGAGAGAAAGTCAATGGAACCAAAACAATAATTGAATTAAATTACAAGATTGCGAATTGAATTAAAAAAGAGGAATAAAATTCTAAAGTTTTATCTTTTCTAATTCAATTACAGCAGTCATTAATGCATTTTTAACCACAACAAACAAAAGTTGTATTCTTTCTTTATCATTAGAATTTTCGCAAATACGCTCAAGCTCTCTAACCTCATCATAAATTGAATTGATGCCCATTCCTTCTATATTTGGCTTAATCTTGTGAATTAATCTACTAATTTCTATAAAATTATTTACAGCAATACAATTTTCAATTTCATTACAAACTTCTATGGTTTGTTCAACAAAAATATCTATCATTTTTTGAACAAAATCATTATCACCTCTACTTATTGCTATAATACTAGACAAATCATAACTTAATTTTTCAATTTCTTTTTCTTCAACAATACTATTTTGATGATGAATTACTTTATAAATTGTTTTGTATAAAACATCTTCATCAAATGGCTTGGTAATATAATCATTAATTCCAGCTAGCTTAAATTTCTCAATCTCCGTTTTAAAAGCATTTGCAGTTAAAGCTATTATTGGTATTGAATTTTTTAATTCATTTCTTATGATAGTTGTTGCTTCAATACCATCCATCACTGGCATTTGCACATCCATAAGTATAACATCAAAATGCTGTGTTTTTAAAACTTCTACCGCTTCTAAACCATTGATGGCTTCAATTACTTCACATTTAAAGTATTTTAATGAATTTTGAGCTACAATTCTGTTAAACTCATTATCTTCAACTAATAATACTTTAATGTTTTCTAAAGAAAAATCTGAAGTATTAGATTGTTCACTAGTATTGTTATTCATAAATCCTTTTTCTAAAGTCAATTTAATTTTTATAGTTGTTCCAACATTTTTTTCACTTTCTATACTAATTTCACCCTTCATTAATTCAACCAATTCTTTAGTAATAGTCATTCCTAAACCAGTTCCGCCAAATTTACGTGTAGTATTTTTTTCTTCTTGATAAAATTTAGTAAAAATAGTATTTAAATACGATTGATCCATACCAATACCCGTATCTATTATAGCTATTGATACTATTTGTTTATTTTCAAACTCTTGAATCAAATCGCATTGCACCGTAATTGAGCCAATATTTGTAAACTTTAGGGAATTTCCTACTAAGTTAAATAAAATTTGTTCAATTCTAAAGGCATCTCCTTTTAGAACTTTAGAAATAGTAGGGCTAAAAATTACTTGCATGGCTAATGCTTTTTCTTTAGCCTTTGCTTCTAAAATGCTGGTTACTTTTCTAATTGATTTTTCTAATTCGAAATCGATAGTTTCTAACTCCATTTCTCCTGCTTCTATTTTAGAAATATCTAAAACGTTATTAATAATTGAAAGTAGATGTGAAGAAGCTAATGAACTGTTTTCTATATATTGTTTTTGCTCGTCAGAAAGTGGTTGTTTTTTTAATTCTCTTAAAAATCCAATAATTGCATTTAAAGGCGTTCTTATTTCATGACTCATTGTTGCCAAAAATATTTCTTTTGCTTTTGATGCTTCTAATGCTTTTTCCTTTTCAATTTCTAATTCAATTTCTAATTGTTTCTGTTCTGTGATATCTAAGTAAATTCCAATAGTACCCGTTAACACTCCATTTTCATCATAGTTTGGTGCACCACTTATAGCCCACCATCTAGATTCGCCTTTTTTGTTTACAACCGGAATTTGATATATATCTGATTTCCCTTGACTTCTGAGTTCTTTTTTAGAATCGATAATTTTTTTATTTTCATCATTAACAAAAACACTCGTTGGGTTTTTCCCTATAAGTTCATCTCTATCAAAACCAGAAATTTTGCAAAAGCTTTGATTAGCAAACTGAATCAAATCGTTACTATCAACCTCAATTAATCCCAAGTTCATATTGGCAATAATATTTCGGTATTTTTTTTCCTGATATTTTAACTGATTTTCCGCTTTTTTACGTTCGGAAATATCTTGAATAAAAGAACAAAAAAACAATTCTCCATTTTGTTTAATTGGAATTATTGCAATCTCAACTAGTACTTCAGAACCATCTTTTTTTAGGGCCGGCAATTCTAGTAATTTATTTAAAACAGGTCCTTCACCACTTTCCATATATCGCTTTAATCCAACTGAATGACCTTCTTTATGTTGTTTAGGAATAATATTATCTTGTAATTTTTTGCCTAAGACCTCTTCTTTTTTCCAACCAAAAATTTGTTCCGCTTGTTTGTTCCAAAAATTAATATTACCTCTAGAATCAATACTAATAATTGCATTTAATGCCGATTCCATTATTAATCGATTTCGCTCTTCACTTTGTTCTAATAAATTTTGAGATTTTACTCTTTGAGTAATATCATTATATTTCCATAAATGACCTTTATATTCATTATTAATAACTAAAGGAATGTAATGTCTTTCCAAAAAAGCCCCATTCTTCATTTCAAGAATTTCGCCAGTAACCAAAACTTTTTTATGAATAATTTCAGCAACTCGCTCTGAAAATTTATCAGGTTCTACAAATAAATCTTTTGAAACCTCTATGCATTCTTCACAATTAATTCCAAATAAATTTTCCGGTGCATCAGAAATAGAAAACATATTACAAAATAATCGATTTGCAAATAGTATGGTATTATTTGCATCTTCAAAAACAATCCCAGATTGAATATTAGATAAAAGTGTTTTTTGTAATTCATTATTATATTTTAAATCAAGCTCAATTTTACTCCTTTCATCTACATTGGCTATCATTTGAGCGAAAAAGAAAAGCAAATCTTTTTCTTTATTGGCATAATTATAATGATTTTTAACCGAATCAAACCCTACAAATCCTATACATTCATTTTTACCCATGATAGGTAAAACAAGTAAACTTTTAATATGCTGATCGGATAAAATTTGTTTCAATTCTCCTTCAGGTAAATCTTCAACCACAGGAATGCTCATGGTTTCTCCTTTGGCATTAGAATCTACCCAATCTTTCATTACCTCAAATGGAATATTTTGTAAATTTTCTAACTGAGGCTCTATACCTTCATTACACCATTCAAATGTATTAGAACAAGTTTGGTTTTGGTAATCATATTCAAAAATATAAGCTCTATCTGCGGAAACAAAATGAGCTAATCGTTGTAATGTCTGACTTTTGGTTTCATTTATTTTTTCAGCAGGAATATTAATATAATTGGTAGCAATTTCCATTAATAATTGTTGCATTAATACTAATAAATTTATAGCATTTTCGTTCTTTATTTGTTTTTCAACTTGTTGATTTAAATATTTCGAAATAAAAAGTAAATCATCTGCATCATCATCATCATCATGAATGGCCGCATAATTTTCATCCATCAAATCTAAACTATCATAAAGGTTAGCAATAGATTGTTTTTTTAACTCATATTCAGACTTTAAACTTTTATTAATTGACTGATACTCTTTTTCACTTTCTTGAAAGGCATGATTGATTATTTCTTTATCCCTTTCAAAAGAAAAATAAGAATCGTTAACAGCATTAATAAAATTTTTTAGCAAAGGATTATCTAAACAATCATCTGTTAAAAATTTTTTAATTTGTTTTTGGAGTAGCTTGTGTTGTTCCATAATTAATCCAATTCATCCAAACAAGTAATCGTCATCGTTTGATTGTGCAACTCACAATTTGAAAAAGGTTTTAGTGGTGAAATTTCGCCGTAAGAGTAAAATCCAGCTAATGAAGTTTTACTACCAAATATTTCAGCCACTGCTTCAACTTCTTCTTCAATTCTATTGCTTAATATTATTTTTCTTCCCACGCAACTAATTAACAAAGCCAACTTTGGCTCCATTAACATCATGCCTATACAATTAGTTGCTGCATCACTTGCTGCATCAATTAACCGATCAAAATTAGCTTTCATGAATCTTACCTTACTACCTTCGGGAATATCACCCGCAAAAGTCATAGATTGCTTATTTTCATCAATTGAAAGAATAGTTCTTACGATTGCATCCTGTTTATCTGAAAGTTTTATTGCTAACGGGAATAATAATGCAGAGCCAGGAAGTTCATTTGCGTATTTTCCTAAATAGGTTTTATATAAGTCTAAAGCATTTTTATTATCTATTTCAAATAATTCGTTTCCACTCGCCTTAGTAACCTCACGTTCTAATCCAAAACTTTCCCATCCGCCAAGAGAACCATGAGCAAGTGTTAGTTTTTCTCCATAAAAACCAATAGCTACAATATTTCCAGATTGTGGTAAATTATTTAAACCTACGTAAGTCTTATTGAAATCTGTTCCATCTCCAGCCATACCGCCTGTAATTAATACACCAGCAGTATTTTTAGAGTTCAAACCTTTTACTAATTCACTACCATTTACCAAGCCTCCATCGGAAAGAACAAAAATTAATTTTAAATTTTCCTTTGGCAACTGATCAATTAGTTTTTGACCAGCTTCTAAACTAGAAGAAGTGGATTCTATATTTACAACAGCCGTTTTAATATAAGAAGTTGAAAAATTGAGTGCTAACAAAGAAATCGAATGATCAAACACCTCAACATCAAAAATTTCTCCTGCTGTAGAACAAAGACATAAAGTAGCATTTGGGAATTTAGATTGAATATCTGAATAGACTTTAGGGTCTGTTATTAATTTACCCGAACCAAAACCAAGTAGTAGTTGTACATTTTCATACTGTAGTTCGTCTTTATTAATTTCTTTAATAAATGTGTTGTTTTGATATAATAGTGAGGCAACTTTCATAGCAAGTAATTAATAATTAGAGTTCAAAATAAATTACAAATAGTCGATTTTTCAATGGCTAACTTTGAGCTGTTATAATTACATCTATATTCCTTTTTCAAAAAATAAAATTAACACAGCTATAATTCTTAAATAACTTCTCATCTAAAACAAAACAAAATGCTTTATGCTATTTTATTTAAAAATAGTAATAAAACTACTCCATAAAATAAAAAAAGTAATACTTTTCACAATCTTAAATTCATCTAAAGCAATGATTTACAATAAAAAAAGCAGTCTTTTATTCAAATTTAATGATAATTACTCAATAAAACTAATCATTTTATGAATAAAATAAGAGGAATAATAGTACAGGTTAACAAATTACCAAAATATCAGCAACCAAAAACGGACAAATTTCTTAAGAAAAGTTTGATAAAAGACTAATAAAAAGAGGGAGAAATAAAAAAACCACCACATTACTGTGATGGTTTTTAATTTGAGCCGGCGGAGGGACTCGAACCCACGACCTGCTGATTACAAATCAGCTGCTCTAGCCAGCTGAGCTACGCTGGCAACTCAAATTTCGAGTGCAAATATAAGGGTGAATTTTTAATTTCCAAATATTTTTTGCACTTTTTTTATTGATTTTTTTAATTTAATTCGTTTATTTTCGCAACAAATTGATTAGCAGCTGCTTCGTATTCTTTACGAATTTGTTTAAAATGCGCTTTTTTATTTTCAACGTCTTTTTGATTCGCTTTTGTCATTAAAGCATCGAAAGTTTCGTAGATTTCATCAATTAATTTATCAGATGCTTCAGTTGGTTTTCCTGTAGTAGACATTTCCCAAATGTAAACGATGTTTACAATATCACCTAAAACGTAGTTGATTTCTTTTTTCAAGTTTTTAACGCTTGCCATTTTGTATAAATTTAAAATTTGATGCAAAATTACATAATATATTTTGTTCTCAATACATTATATCGAAATTTCTAGCAAAGTGGCCTTCCCTTTTAAGGTTACATGCTCAATAATTGCTGGAATCAAAATAGTATCTCCCATATTATAACGCAATATTTCTCCATTTACCACCATTTCAAATTGCCCATTGGTACACATAAAAACCGTAAAAGCATCTTTTGTTTTTTTCCAAATAAAACGATCTTGCAAAGCAACAATTTTCGTTTTAAAATAAGGACAATCTACCACCAAAGTACTTTGATTGGCTTCTTCCTTATATTCGATTTTTGAATGAGTAGCGTTATAATTAATCGCATCTAATGCTAATTCGGTATGCAATTCTCTGCCTTGACCGTTAGCATCTACTCTATCCCAATCATAAATGCGATACGTAACATCACTTGTTTGTTGAATTTCTGCCACTACTACTCCTGCTCCAATGGCGTGAATGGTTCCGGTTTCCAAAAAGAAAACATCGCCTTTTTTTACTGGAGATTCATTCAATAAAGCGACTAGATTTTTATTTTCTAAATGTGAAATGTATTCTTCTCGATTAGAATCTTTTTTAAAGCCAACCACCAAACGTGCCGATTCATCTGCTTGCATTACATACCACATTTCGGTTTTCCCGAAAGAGTTATGACGTTCTTTTGCCAATGCATCATTAGGATGCAATTGAATGGACAAATCTTCCTTGGCATCAATGAATTTAAACAATAATGGAAATTGATTCCCAAAACGAGCGATTACATTTTTTCCTAAAATTTCTTCTGGATATAATTCGATAATATCATTAATATTCTTCCCTTTTAAAACACCTGTATTTACCACACTAATATCGCCTGAAACTGTAGAAATCTCCCAACTTTCGCCAGTAGTTTCAGAAACTATAGATTTATTTAGATAGGATTTCAATTTTGATCCGCCCCAAATACGGTCTTTAAAAATTGGTTCAAATGTTAAAGGATAAAATTTCATGTTCAAAATTATGAATTACAAAGATGCGAAAATTCTATCGAATTACTAAAACGGAATGTATATAGTTTACAAATTAATGCTTTTAAATTGACTTTTTAAGTGCTGCTAATGCTTTTGTAATGTGATTTTTAGCACTTAAATTGTCAAAAATATAAATGCATTTTCCCGATGCATTAAAAACATAGGTTACACGACCAGGAAGTAATCCGAAAAGCGCTGTAGGAACACCAAATAGTTGTCTTAATTTTCTTTCGTCATCAGACAATAAAATAAAAGGCAATTTATATTTCTTTTGAAAATTTTGATGAGAATTTGCAGAATCGCCACTCACACCAATAACTTCTGCACCCAAATCTTGAAAATCTTGATAGGCATCTCTAAAACTACATGCTTGTGTAGTACAGCCTGGTGTAAAATCTTTTGGATAAAAATAAATTACAACCGGTTTATTGTGAACTACATGACTGTCAAATGAACTTCCATCTTGTTGCGTTGCAGTAAAATGAGGTAAAGTATCTCCTATTTGAATTGCCATAATTAGTTGCCTTTATAAGTTACAAAATTTCTTGGCGTCTCGTATAAAGTAATTTCTAAATCTATTGTAGTCGCTATTAAAACTCGAAGTTTATTCCAAATAATATAGGCAATATGTTCGGCAGTCGGATTCAAATCTTTAAACTCAGGAACGTCTTCATTTAAATTTTTATGATCAAACGCTTCTTCAATATGCTCTATAATTAAATCAGATAAAATTTTAGTATCCATTACATAACCAGTCTCAGGATCAACCTCTCCAGTTACCGAAACTATTAATTCATAGTTATGCCCATGAAAATTTGGATTGTTACATTTTCCAAACACTTCCTGATTTTTTTCCATAGACCAATCCTTGCGATACAAACGATGCGCAGCATTAAAATGGGCTTTTCTCGAAACAGTTACTCTCATATTCTTGGTTTTAGGCAATAGGTAAAGGCTTGGGGGTTTATAATTTATGATCTTCTAGATAGTGATAAAACTCATCAAATATAATCTTAAACCAAACCGTATAGTCATTAGGATTTACAAACATATCTTCTTTAATATCTTCGATTTTCATCCATTTCCAACTCTCTACTTCTTCTGGATTAATTATCGGATAATCGTTATAATATCCTATCATTACATGATCTAATTCATGCTCCGTTAAACCATTATCAAATGGCGCTTTGTATATAAAATGAAACAACTCTTTTAACTCAGCTTTAAATCCCATTTCTTCAAACAAACGACGCTTTCCAGCATCAATATTTGTTTCTCCAGCTCTTTGATGGCTACAACAAGTGTTTGTCCATAAAAGTGGCGAATGATATTTTTGATGAGCTCTTTGCTGCAACATTACTTCATTTCTTTCGTTTAAAATAAAAACCGAAAATGCTCTGTGTAAAACGGCTTTTTCATGTGCTTCCATTTTATTCATAAGCCCAACAGGCTCATCTAACTCGTTAACCAATATTACTTGTTCTTCTATCATAATACTATAATGCTTGTCAAAAATACGAAAAAAGAAAGGAATGAAGACTAGTTTTTGAGTTTGTGAAAAGTTTAACTTGTGTTGAATAAATTAAAATTACTTTTTTCTAAACTTAAAATTGAAAGGTTTTTACGAAGTAAACATTTTTTTCACTACCTTTGCGGCATTGGTAATGATATAAATTTCTTCTCGCAATACTTTGAATAAAAGTACATTATAAATTTCTTGTTTATTCGCTTGTGTGTTTTTATCCTTTTACTTTAAAACAAATATTAATTTAAATTATTTAAAATTTAATGGCTAGACCGCAGGAAACCTTTAACAAAAAAGAACAAGAAAAACTTCGTGCTAAAAAACGAAAAGAGAAGCAAGAGAAAAAAGAAGCACGTAAATCAAACCCAAAATTATCTGGTGAAGATTTATATGTATATGTAGATGAGAACGGACACTTAACTAGCACACCTCCAGATCCTTCTAAAAAAATTATTGTTGATGTAGAAAGTATTGAAATAGGTACTTCTAGAAGAACAGAAGAAGAAGAAACACCAACAGAACGCAGAGGTACAATTGATTTTTTCAACGATTCCAAAGGTTTTGGCTTTATTAAAGCGGTAGAAACAGGAGAAAAATACTTCGTACACATCAGTGGATTATTAGATGATGTTAAAGAAGGTAATTTAGTAACCTATGATTTAGAAAAAGGCGCTAAAGGCATGAATGCTGTAAACGTAAAAAAAATATAATTCCCCTTTTTATCCCAAATTTCGAAATCACAGTGAAAGCTGTGGTTTTTTTTTATTTTAAACTCTTATATTTTGTAAATTAGACTTTTTAATTCCAAAAAAATCCCATGTATAAATATACTTTGCCTTTTCTTTTTCTGTTTTTAATTACACACGGTCAAGAAAGTAACAAAGACACAACAATTATTATAAAATCGTATTCAGAAAGATGGGAATTAGACAAAACAGAGAAAAAAGGAACTTTTCGATTAATTTCATACAAACCTATTTATTTAACTTTTGGAAGAATATCAAGTAATCCTAATAAACAACCTAAAAGCGAAAACCCTGATTATTCTGCCACTGAAAAATTACCTTATAATAATACCGAAGCCAAATTTCAGCTTAGTTTTAAAACTAAAGTTGCACAAGATTTATTTTGGGGAAAAGGTGATATTTGGTTAGCGTACACACAAAAGGCACATTGGCAAATTTATAATACCAAAATATCTAGAGCATTTAGAGAACTAAATTACGAACCCGAATTAATTTTTAAATATCCTATGCGATTTAATTTCATGGGAGGCCAATTCAAATCTATTGGTTTTACTTTAAATCACCAATCTAATGGCAAAAACCTTCCTTTGTCTAGAAGTTGGAACCGAATTATATTTCATACTGGGTTTGAAATTAATAACTGGATCATAACTGTAAACCCCTGGATACGATTAGCAGATGATGAAGATGAAAATCCAGATATAACGAAATACATTGGAAATGGGGAACTAAATATTGCTTACACATATAACAATCACCAATTTTATACGTTAATTACACATCCTTTTTCAACTTTTAAAGGAGGAAGCATTCAATTAAATTATATTTTTCCAATTAAAGGACATTTGCGTGGCCATATGCAATTATTTGAAGGATATGGGGAAACAATGATAGATTACAACCACAAACAAACCACACTTGGAATAGGAATTTCTTTTACAGATTGGTAATTATAAATCTTATAAACTCTCAGCAATTTTTAAAGCACATTTTTCACCATCTATTGCTGCTGAAATAATTCCTCCTGCAAAACCAGCTCCTTCACCACAAGGATACAATCCTTTAATTTGCGGATGTTCTAACGAATAATTATCTCTTGGAATTCTTACAGGTGATGACGTTCTGCTTTCTGGAGCATGTAAAATGGCTTCATTAGTCATGTAACCTTTCATGGCTTTTCCAAATTGCACAAAACCTTCTCGCATAATTTGCGATAAAAATCCAGGAAAAACTTGTCCCATTTCTACTGAAGTTGTGCCAGGAACATAAGATGTTTTTGGAATAGAAGACGAAATTTTATTTTGTGTAAAATCGACCATTCTTTGAGCTGGAACTTTTTGAGTTGAACCTGCCAAATGCCAGGCTTTTTGTTCTATTGATTTCTGAAATTCCATTCCGGCTAAAGGTCCGAATTTTTCAAACGGTTTAAAATCTTCTAATTTTAATTCCACCACAATACCTGAATTAGCCGTTGCTTGATCTCGTTTTGAAGGCGACCAACCATTGGTTACTACTTCGCCAGGAGCAGTAGCGCAAGGAGCAATCACGCCACCTGGACACATGCAAAACGAATACATCCCTCGACCATTGACTTGTTTTACAATAGAATAAGGAGCCGGAGGTAAATAATCACCTCTGAAATCAAACGAATATTGTATTTGATCTATTAACTCTTGCGGATGTTCTGCGCGAACGCCTAAAGCAAAAGGTTTCGCTTCGATAAGAATGTTTTTTTGGTGCAACAATTCGAAAATATCGCGTGCCGAATGCCCTGTTGCTAAAATCACTTTATTAGAAGAAATTACATCTCCATTTTGTGTCACAACACCTTGCATTTCATTGTTTTTTACAACAAAGTCAGTTACTCTAGTTTCAAATAAAACTTGACCACCACAAGCAATGATTTTTTCTCTAATATCTTGAATAATTTGAGGTAATTTATTGGTTCCAATGTGCGGATGCGCTTCTACCATAATATCTGGTGTAGCACCAAAACCAACTAAAAGTGCTAAAATTCTGTCTACATCACCACGTTTTTTTGAACGCGTGTATAATTTTCCATCAGAATAGGTTCCGGCACCACCTTCGCCAAAACAATAATTGGAATCTTCATTTACAATATGGTCTACATTGATTGCTTTTAAATCGCGTCGACGACCACGAACATCTTTTCCTCTTTCTAAAACAATAGGTTTTAAACCCAACTCTATTAATTGTAAAGCAGCAAATAATCCGGCAGGACCAGCTCCTATAACTAGTACTTCTTGTTTATTAGCAACATTAGGATAATCAGGCAATTCGATTTTTGAATCTATATAAGTTTCTCCAACCAAAAAAACATTGGCCTTAATGTTCATTTTAATGGCTTTCTGACGCGCATCTATAGAACGTTTTACAACCACTACTTTTTGAATTTCTTTTGGACTAACCTGAAATAACTTAGCAACGTGTTGGGCCAACAGACTTTCGTTTGCAGCTACTTCGGGTGAAACTTGAAATTGAAATTCGCGTGGCATAAATGGATTTTATAAATAAATTATTTTGCAAAAGTAAGCATTTGAAATTATTTTTTAGACTCAAATGCACGCAAAGCAAAAGAAGCTAACCAATGCTCACCTTCGTAATTTCCATCAACAATAGAAGGCAACGAAAAAGACAAATGTTCATTTGCTATTGGTTTCAAATGAGAAAACTCTTTTGGATAATGCTGAATCAAATCATATAAATTCCAGGCTCTACTAAAATTAAGCCCATCTAAATGTACTAAATGGCCGTCGGTTCTATCTGATACTTTTGCAACTTCCCATTTCCATTTTTTAGAAAACAGCTGAGGAGCAAACTTTTTTATCCAAATAAGAAATTCTTTTTGCGGAAGAACTCGTTGCATGATTGCCATTTCTTCCATACAAGGCGACAGAAAATCAGTACCACTTGGCTCCCAGTTAAAAGGACAATTTTCATCATTTAGAAACATTCTTTTGGCATTTTCTTTAATACTATTTTGCAAGGGTATATTACCTGAAAAAACAGCATAATCCCACGCATTTGTTAGTCCGAATGCAGTATTAGAATGCGTTCCAACACGAATAGGATATAATAATTTTGGTAAAAAATCAATATAACGAGAAATAATCAAATTAGTTAATGGAAGAAGATTGGAAGCTAACTCTTTTGCATAAAATTCATTAGACATTTCTAATTCATGTTGTAACTTTAACAACCAATTCCATCCGTATGTTCGTTCAAAAGATTTTTCGTGTGTTTTCTGAAAATAAGCTATCTCTTTAGAAATATTTTCACTTGAAAGATTGATTTTTAATTTTTCAATGATTTGATCTCTGTCTTTTAAATCTTTAAAATGATTTAGTAAATACACTAAACTCCAATGGCCATGAACCGAAGAATGCCAATCAAAACAACCATAAAAAGCCGGATGCAACTCTTTTGGAGAGAGTAATTCCGATTCATTTAGCAAAAGTTGGTTGAGTTTGTTTGGATATTCTTGTTGCAAACATTTCACAGGCAAACTCGCTAGATGATTGGCTTGGTCTAGGGTTAAATTTTGTGAGAAAGCAATACTACTAACGAGAAAAAAAAGGACACTTTTCATAACAAATAGTTTTTTCAAATTTAGTAAAAACTTATCTTTGAATAAAATTAGTAACAATAATGTCTAGAAAAATAAAGCTTATTTGGGATTTTAGAGGCGAAGCTTCCGCAAAAACAGCAGAACATCATGATATTCATTTAAAAGAATATTTAGAAAAGGAAAATAGTACTTTAGAAAAAACAGGCTTTGAAGCTATAAACGAGATGCATGCCATTGCTTTTATTGTGGTAGAAGAAAAAGACATGATTAGGTTTAGAGATGTCTTAAAACCACATAGAGGCGAGATATTCGAACCAAAAAATCAATAAAAAAATCCAAACTTTTTTTAATGGAGTTTGGATTTTTATATTTAGAATTTCTCAAATTATTACAATCTGTGTTCCTTATTTAAAAATGTATAATTAATTTGCTACTTCGCTAATAAACTTAATACGCATTAAACGAAGTTCTTCTATATCGTAGTCGCCATCAAATTCTTTTAAAGCATCTTTTATATTATCGGACTCAGAATCCATAAAATAATCATGAATTTCTTCTTGCTGGTCTTCATCTAAAATATCATCTATCCAATAACTAATATTTAATTTAGTTCCAGAATATACAATTTGTTCCATTTCTTTTAGCAAATCATCCATAGATAATCCTTTTGCCTTTGAAATATCATCTAATGCTAATTTTCTATCAACGTTTTGAATGATATACAATTTCAATCCAGAATTAGCTCCGGTAGATTTCACCACCAAATCATCAGGACGAATAATGTCGTTATCTTCTACATATCTATTGATTAAATCGATAAAAGGTTTTCCGTATTTTTTAGCCTTTCCTTCTCCTACTCCATGAACATTACTCAGTTCATCTATAGAAATTGGATATTTCAACGCCATATCTTCTAATGAAGGGTCTTGAAAAATAACAAAAGGAGGGACACCTAATTTTTTAGCTTCTTTTTTACGTAAATCACGCAACATGCTCATTAAAGCCTCGTCAGCAGTACCTGTAGATTTTGCTGCTGTAACTATAGCTTCATCTTCTTCTTCATTATACTCATGATCTTCAGACATCATAAATGACGTTGGTGACTTTATAAAAGCCTCACCTTTATCTGCCATTTTTAAAACACCATAAGTTTCAATATCTTTAGTTAATAATCCATCAACTAAAACCTGACGAATTAATGCCATCCAATATTTCTCATCAAAACTAGCACCACTTCCAAAATAAGGTTGCGTATCTATTTTTTGTGCTTTAATAATAGCATTAACTTTACCTACAAGCGCAAAAACAACTTCTTTAGATTTAAATAATTGTTTCGTATCTCGAACTACTTTTAATAATGTAACTACCTGATCTTGTGCTTCTATCTTTTTCTTTGGATTGCGAACATTATCATCCATATCGGCACCTTCACCGTTTTCTCCGTCAAATTCTTCACCAAAATAATGTAGCAAGAATTTACGACGCGACATAGAAGTTTCGGCATAAGCAACTACTTCTTGTAGCAAAGCAAAACCAATTTCTTGTTCGGCAACCGGTTTACCCGAAAGGAATTTTTCTAACTTTTCAATGTCTTTATATGAATAATACGCCAAACAATGACCTTCTCCTCCATCTCGACCAGCACGACCTGTTTCTTGATAATAACTTTCTAATGATTTTGGAATATCGTGATGAATTACAAAACGAACATCTGGTTTATCGATTCCCATACCAAAAGCAATAGTAGCTACCACCACTTCAACATCTTCCATTAAGAACATATCTTGATGTTTGGCACGAGTTTTAGCATCTAAACCCGCATGATACGGAACAGCACTAATACCATTTACTTGTAATACTTGGGCAATTTCTTCCACTTTTTTACGACTCAAACAGTAAATAACACCCGATTTCCCTTTGTGTTGTTTAATAAATCGAATGATATCCGATTCAATATTTTTTGTTTTTGTACGTACTTCGTAATATAAATTAGGACGATTGAACGATGCTTTAAACGTATTAGCATCGGGCATATCCAAGTTTTTTAAAATATCTTCCTGAACTTTTGGTGTTGCCGTTGCGGTTAAACCAATCATTGGCACATCACCTAACAAACGAACAATATTTCTTAAATTTCGATATTCTGGACGGAAATCATGTCCCCATTCCGAAATACAATGCGCTTCATCAATCGCAACAAAAGATATGGGCACACTGTTTAAAAATTCAATATATTCTTCCTTCGTTAAGGATTCTGGAGCTACATATAATAGCTTTGTAATACCTGAAGTAATATCTTTTTTTACATTTGCAATCTCTGTTTTATTCAGAGAAGAGTTTAAAACATGAGCAATTCCATGCTCAGAACTTAAACTTCTAATAGCATCTACTTGGTTTTTCATCAAAGCAATTAGCGGAGAAACTACAATAGCAGTTCCCTCTAACACCAATGCTGGCAATTGATAACAAAGCGACTTACCGCCACCAGTAGGCATAATTACAAAGGTATTGTTTCCTGTAATAATACTTTTAACTACTTGTTCTTGAAGCCCTTTGAATTGGCTAAAACCAAAATATTTCTTTAATTCTTTATGTAAATCAATTTCGTGTGGATTCATTCTCTATTAATATGATTTTACCTAAATTTGCAAACATAAAGATACGATTTTCTTTAATACATACAAATTTTTTAATATTTCTATTTTGAGCACAACTGAAACTATTTTAGCAACCGCAAAACGAACGCTTTTATCTGAAAGTAAAAGCATTGAAAACCTTGTAAATTACTTGGACGATGATTTTGCCAAAAGTGTAACCGAAATATACAACACTAAAGGAAGATTAGTAGTAACTGGAATAGGAAAAAGCGCTTTAATCGCTCAAAAGATTGTAGCTACTTTAAATTCTACCGGAACTCCTTCTATGTTTTTACATGCTGCTGAAGCTGTTCATGGCGATTTAGGAATGGTACAACCAGAAGATATTATTATTTGTATTTCAAAAAGTGGCAATAGTCCTGAAATAAAAGTATTAGCTCCCTTATTAAAACGATTTGGAAATACTTTAATAGGCATGACAGCCGATAAGAATTCGTTCTTAGGAAAAGAATCGCACTATATTTTACATGCTTATGTAGAAAGTGAAGCTTGTCCGAATAACTTAGCACCTACTAATAGCACAACCGCACAATTGGTTTTAGGAGATGCTTTAGCGGTTTGTTTAATGGAAATGCGCAACTTTAAAAGCGAAGATTTTGCGATTTATCATCCTGGAGGAGCTTTAGGAAAAAAACTATTGCTTCGAGTAAAAGACATGCTAGATACAACCCATAAACCAATGGTTCCGCCAGATGCTTCTATTAAAAGAGTAATTATGGAAATATCTGAAAAACGCTTAGGTGTAACTGCCGTTATCGAAAACAACCAGGTAATTGGAATTGTAACAGATGGAGACATTAGAAGAATGCTAAACAATAGAGATACTTTTGCTGATCTAACAGCGCAAGACATCATGACAAAAAACCCTAAAAACATTAATTCAACTATTCTAGTTTCAGAAGCATTAGATATTTTAGAAAACAATTCGATTACTCAGTTAGTAGTAGTTGACGATAATGAATATAAAGGAATTCTTCACTTACACGATATTTTAAAAGAAGGAATTGTATAATGGCAAATAAAAACATAAAAGAAATGTCGTTTTTAGACCATCTAGAAGAATTAAGATGGTTATTAGTAAGAAGCACAGCGGCTATTTTAATTTGCGCAACTATTGCTTTTTTCTTTAGTGACTTTATTTTTAACGAAATTATTTTCGGACCAAAAAGTCCCGACTTTGTTACTTATAAGTTTTTTTGTGAATTATCACAACAATTTGGTTTAGACAAAAGTTTATGTGTAACTGAAATTAACCTTCCAATTCAAAATAGAGAAATGGGCGGACAGTTTTCAATGCACATGTGGACTTCAATTACAGTTGGATTCATTTTTGCATTCCCTTTTATATTATGGGAAATTTGGAAATTTATTAGTCCGGCTTTGTACGAAAATGAAAAGAAATACGCTGCCTCATTTATCATTATTTCTTCATTCTTATTTTTTGTAGGCGTGTTATTTGGATATTATTTAATTGCTCCGCTGTCTGTACAATTTTTCGCTAGCTATATTGTGAGTCCAGAAATAAACAACTCCATAGATATTGATTCGTACATTAGTTTAATGAAAACATCGGCAATTGCAAGTGGTTTATTATTTGAATTACCAATTATTATTTTCTTTCTAACCAAAATAGGATTAGTAAATCCTGAATTTTTAAGAAAATATAGAAAATATACTTTAATAATTGTACTTATTTTATCGGCCATCATAACACCACCCGATGTAATTAGTCAGGTAATTGTTGCAATACCAATTATGATATTATATGAAGCCAGTATACTTATTAGTGTATTAGTTGTAAAAAATCAAGAAAAAGAAAAATTAAAAGCATAAATTATGTCAGATTTAGTAAAAGAATTTAACGATTATCGTTCTAAAATGAACGAAAAACTATTAGCAGACAACAATAAAGTAATCAAAAGAATTTTTAATGTTGATACTAACGCATACATGGAAGGCGCTTTAGACGTAAAAACTAAAGAATTATTAGGCTTAGTAGCATCTGCCGTTTTACGTTGCGACGATTGTATTAAATATCATTTAGAAACCGCGTACAAAAATGGCGTTACTAAAGAAGAAATGATGGAAAGCATGGGAATTGCCACTTTAGTAGGCGGAACCATTGTAATTCCTCACTTAAGAAGAGCTTACGAATTTTGGGAAGCGCTTGAAGAAAGTGTTCAATAAGCAGTATTTAGTCGGCAGAAAATAAATTATTGTTAATTCGTTTAACTGTTAAATTGTTTATTTGTTTATTTGTACCCTAATGTCTTTTAAACTCATAACCTTTTAAACTCATAACCACACTATGAAGCTTAGAGCAGAAAACTTAGTTAAAACCTATAAAAAAAGAAGTGTAGTAAAAGGAATTTCCGTTGAAGTAAATCAAGGGGAAATTGTTGGTTTATTAGGTCCAAATGGTGCCGGAAAAACCACTTCGTTCTACATGATTGTAGGTTTAGTGAAGCCAAATAGTGGTAATATTTATCTAGATGATATGGATATTACCAACTTTCCTATGTACAAACGTGCACAAAACGGAATTGGTTATTTAGCACAAGAAGCTTCTGTTTTTAGAAAATTAAGTATTGAAGATAATATTTTGAGTGTTTTGCAATTGACCACGCTTTCAAAAGCGGAACAAGAAGCTAAAATGGAAGAATTAATTGCTGAATTTGCATTGGAACATATTCGAACCAATCGTGGCGATTTACTTTCAGGAGGTGAACGTCGTAGAACTGAGATTGCGCGTGCTTTAGCAACCGACCCTAAATTCATTCTTTTAGACGAACCGTTTGCCGGAGTTGACCCAGTTGCAGTGGAAGATATTCAGCGAATTGTTGCTCAATTAAAAAATAAAAACATCGGAATTTTAATTACCGACCACAACGTACAAGAAACATTAGCCATTACCGATAAAACCTACTTAATGTTTGAAGGAGGAATTCTTAAAGCTGGAAAACCAGAAGAATTAGTAGCAGACGAAATGGTTAGACGTGTTTACCTTGGACAAAATTTCGAATTACGTAAAACTAAAATTGATTTTGATGCTCCGAAAACCACCATTATACATGGTAAAGGAGAATTAAATATAGAAAAAGAGTAGTTTTTTTTTATAGCACGAAGTTTAACACGAAGTTCCACTAAGATTTCTTTTTTTTTAATAGTATTCTTTGTCGTTCAAGATATGCTTGGCAGCATGACAAACTAAACGTAAAGCACAATATGAACTATGTCAAGCGAAACGTCCGATACTTCGGACTTAATCAACAGAAAGTAAAACTATTGTACTTATGTTGTAAAAAAATAGTGCTCTTTGTGCCTTCCTTGTGACTTTTGTGGTTAAATCATCGAATACACTTCAACAACAACTTATTTTTATCTCCGTTAAAAACATTAAGATCAACCATTCCTTCAATACCTTCAATTTGAGCCTTTTCTGTAAATTGCCAAAACAACCAATCGTTTTCTAGATGATTTCGCCAAAAATTATAATTGGCAATCCAAAGCGGATAATCTGAAAATTCTTTTTTCAAGAAATCGGTATAATAACTTTCTCCTGAATAAATTATCGGCTTCACTTTATAATGCTTTTCTACTTTTTTCAACCAACGTCGTAATCCTACTTTTAAACTATCTATCGATTGCGATTTTGGTAATTTTTCAATATCCAAAACTGGAGGTAAATCGCCTTTTTCTAATTTTACAATTTTTATAAAATTTTCAGCTTGAGCAATCGAATTTTCATTAGGACGATAATAATGATAAGCCCCACGAATTAATTGACGTTCTTTTGCTGCTTCCCAATTTCTGTTGAATTGTTTATCCTTTTTATTTTTTCCAGCAGTTGCTCTAATAAAAACGAATGATAATTCAAAAGCTTCATCTATATGATAGGTTTGTTCCCAATCGATTTTACTTTGATATTCAGAAACATCGAAACCTATTGCTTTATCATCATGTTTATGAAGTACTTCGTAAATTCTAATATCAGCAAGTTTTCTATCTTCTTTAGATAAAGTAGCTACATTTTTATCGGTTTTAAATCCCAAATAGTATAAGAATCCATCTCGGAATTTATAAACCCCAAACGCAATAAACAGGAATAAAACAAAAGAAATCAGGTAAAAAATCCATTTACTTTTCGGATTGGATTTTCGTACGGTTGGTTTTTTTATATACTTTTTTGAAGTCATTAAACCTTTGCTGCCCATTTATTACTAATTAAAGAAAGGAGCACATAACATAAAATAATTAATGGTATTGCTACAAATCCTAAAACAAAAAACGACAATAACGAACCTATTAAAAACAAAATTTGCATTTTATATTTTGCCCAAGTAAATTCTTTTATTTTAAGAGAAAATAATGGAATTTCGGCATTTAAAATAAAAGCACTTAAAATAACAACAAATAATAAAACATATGGATTATATAAAATAGTTGTTAACCATTCAAAATCATTAGTATATTGAATCATAGGTATGCTCATAATAACTAATGCATTTGCAGGAGTTGGCAACCCTATAAACGAATCGGTTTGGCGTGTATCGATATTAAATTTTGCTAAACGATAACAAGAAGCCAATGTAATTAAAAATCCTAAATAAGGCACAAAGCCCATGTAAAAATAATCTTCAGTTAAATAATAAATTGAAGTCGAATCTTCTTGAATGTTTTGAAATAAAACAAACATCATTAATCCTGGCACCACACCACAAGTTACCATATCTGCCAAAGAATCTAACTGAACACCTAATGGTCCTGAAACCTTGAATTTTCTGGCTAAAAATCCATCCCAAAAATCAAAGAAAATCCCCAAACAAACAAATAAAAAGGCTTCATCATAGTATCCTTTAAAAATAGCTATAATTGCTAATAATCCGGCTGCTAAGTTTAGCAAGGTAATTGCGTTTGGAATGTGTTTTTTAATTTGCATACAAATATTTTTTAAATGCCCTAAATAAGAGCCTCAAATAATTTACAGCAAATGTAATACAATAAGTTAATACTTTTAGAGTTTACTATTTGAGAAATTTATTTCATCTTTGTAAAAAAATTGGCATTGAAAAAGACCACTTTATATTTTCTGATTTGCTTTAGCTGTATGGCTTACGGACAAACTGTACGTAAATATTCAAATGAATTCATGAATATTGGGGTAGATGCAGCGGCTTTAGGTATGTCTAATGCTGTAGTTTCACACACAAGCGACGTAAATTCTGGATATTGGAATCCGGCGGGTTTATTAAATTTAGAAGACAAACAATTTTCTTTAATGCATGCCAATTATTTTGCCAATATTGCACAATATGATTATGCTGGATTTGCTATGCCAATTGATGACAGAAGTGCTGTTGGAATTTCAATTATTCGATTTGGAGTAGATGATATTTTAAACACTACACAGTTAATTGACAATGCGGGAAATATCGATTACAATAGAATTTCACTTTTTTCTACAGCTGATTATGCGCTTACTGCCTCATATGCCAGAAGTTTGCCTATTGAAGGGTTAAATTACGGCGTAAATGCTAAAGTTATTCGAAGAGTTATTGGAGATTTTGCAAATTCATGGGGTTTTGGCTTCGATTTAGGGATTCAGTATATAAGTGATGAAGAAGATTGGAAATTTGGGTTAATGATTCGAGATATTACGACTACATACAACACGTGGACAATTAATGAAGAAAAATTTCAAGAAATTGCTGATGCTATTCCCGGCGAAAATCAAGAATTACCTGAAACTTCAGAAATAACACTTCCAAAAGCACAATTAGGAATGTCTAAAAAGTGGATAATTCGATACGATTATAGTTTATTAGCCGCTACTAATTTAAACATGCAATTTGCCAGAACTAATGACATTATATCTACTAATGCAGTTAGTATTGATCCTGCTTTAGGATTTGAATTTGGTTATATTGATTTGGTATATTTACGAGGAGGTATTGGGAATTTTCAGCAAATTACTCAAATTGATGATTCTAAAAAACTGAGTTTTCAACCTAACATTGGTATTGGATTTAAATACAAAGGAATTCAAGTAGATTATGCATTAACCGATTTAGGTGATCAAAGTGCCGCACTATATTCAAACATATTTTCAATAAAAATAGATTGGGAATTGTTTAGATAATGGATGATAGATGATGGATGACGAAACTTGAAACCTGAAACAAAACTAAACATATACGTTTTTAAAGTGAAATTTGATTACGTTGAAAAAGTTCATAAATAAAACTTGAATAGCATAAAAAAAAATCGTAAATCTAATGTGAATTATGTCAAGTGAAACGCCTAAAAATATAGACAACGTAAATCTTATGTGCCTATGTGTTGAAAAATCAGTAAACACCAGCGTTTCGCCTAAGCGAATTAGTATCATCCGCGTGATAAAAACCTGAAACAACAAAAGAATGACTAAAAAAATACTTTTTACATTTCTATTATTTTTAACAACAATAGCTTTTTCCCAAAATATTTCACTTTCTGAAAAAGCAAAAGTTAGCATCCTTACTTGTGGTTTAGGACCAGAATCTTATGCCATGTATGGTCATACAGGAATAAGAATACAAGACCAACTTCAACATATTGACGTTGTATACAATTATGGCGCTTTTGATTTTAGCACTCCAAACTTTATTGGAAGATTCATAAAAGGTGATTTACAATACTTTGTAACTTATGGCAGTTTTATTGATTTTTATTACAATTATCAAGCAGAAAATCGCGAAATTATAGAACAAGAATTGAATCTTACTCCTTTTCAAATAAACAGTTTGTACCAACAGTTGAATTACGCTGTTTATAGTGACGAACGATTTTATACCTATAAATTTATTGACAGAAATTGTACCACAATGGTAGTGGATAAAATTAATAAAATAATTGGGCAGGAATTCATAAAATCAGACCAGACTAATTTATCTTATAGAGAAATCTTATATCCTTACATGAGTGATTTTTATATGAAATTAGGAATTCAACTTATTTTTGGAGCAAAAGTAGATGAACCAGCAACTCGCTTATTTTTACCTTACGAATTTAAAAATGCGCTATCAAAAACACAAGTAAACGGAAATAATTTAGAAAAAAATAATTCTAAAATCCTTCAAGTAAATCAGGCAAAAATCCCTTTTAATTGGCTGAACTCTATTTATTCCTTGTTACTAGTTGTAGTAATACTAGTACTTTTAAATAAAAAATGGATAAAAATTAGCTACTTTATCTTTGCTGGAGTATTAGGACTTTTCTTCTCTTTAGTGGGATTATATTCATTACACGAAGAAATCTTATGGAATTATAACATCTTATTATTCAATCCACTTTTACTAATTTTTGCGTGGTATTACAAAAAAGAAAACTTCGAAAAAACGTTGCTTTTAGGTAAAATTATATTGGCAATGTTGTTAGTGTATTTAGCTTACATGACTACTAAAATTCACTTACAAATTGTTTGGCCTTTTATGACACTTCATTTTTATTGGATTGGAAAAATTGTGTTACAAATTAAAAGATCAAAACAAAGTACTTCCTTTTAAACTCTTAAACTTTAAACCATCTAAACTATTTTTATTGTCCTCTAAAAAATAAAACAGTACTTACCGTTTTAATAACAATATTAATATCTAAAAACAAACTTCTGTGTTTAATGTAATACAAATCGTACTGTAATTTCATTAAACTATCCTCAAGACTAGCTCCGTATGAATAATTCACTTGAGCCCAACCCGTAAGTCCTGGCTTAATTACATGTCGAGATTGATACAAAGGAATAGTAGCCGAAATTTCATCTACAAATATTTGCCTCTCTGGTCGAGGTCCAATTATCGCCATATCACCTTTTAGAACATTAATAAACTGAGGTAATTCATCTAATCTCGTCTTGCGAAGAAACTTACCAAAAGGAGTAATTCTAACATCATTTACAGTTGCAAAAACAGCCCCATTTTGCTCGGCATTAGGAACCATAGTTCTCATTTTATAAATTGTAAAAGGAACCCCATTTTTTCCAATTCGTTCTTGCGTATAAAAGAAACTTCCTTTATTAAAAAATAAATTTACTAGCCATAAAACTGGAGAAACTAGAAAGAATAAAAACAAACCTACTAAAGAAAAAGAAATATCAAAAATTCTATTAAAATACACATACAACTTATTTTGATTGCTTCTACTAAACGGGAAAAATTTATATATTTCTTTATCTTCGAAATTAATAGGTAATCGATATGTACTGCTTTCGTATACTTGATTGTATTTTCTAATTACAATTCCTTTTTCAAGCAAACTTAATAACTTATTGTAAAGATCAATAGATGTTAATTTGTTTTTTGAACTAATAACAACAATTTCTGATACATAATTTTTATAAACAAATTCATCCAAATCTTCTTCTAAAACTCTTTTTACCTTTGCTTCAAAAGAAGATTCTCCAACAGACAAATAGCCAACAACATGATAATGAGGGTTAAACTTCGAAAGTTCTGCAACCAATGCATCTATATCTTTACTATTTCCAACAAAAAGGACTTTTTTCATGAAGCGATTAGACGCTAAGAAAACAATATAAATATATCGCCATAGTGATAATGAAAATAAAATTGAAAAGAAAAATAAAAGAATTTGTAAACGATTTGAAGGTAATACAGGAGTATAAAATGGCGTAAGCAAATAAAACAAAACCGTGACAGATGATGTTAAAATAATACTTTTTGAAATTTGAAAACGATTACTAGCGGTTTGTAAATTGTACATTTCAAAAATAGTCCCAAAAAAAAGCAAATAGATTGCTAATACAATTGTCCAATAAAAATTAGATTGTGAAACTCTAAAATAATCAAATTGAAAATAATGACCTATTAATGCCAATACAAATATTGTCAAAAATATGTCTATAAAACGCAACAATATTTTGCGTTCAGAAATTTCAAAATGTATTTTTTGTGATGCACTCATTTTTTTAAGATGTATTGCAAAGTAACAAATTTAAAATAGATTAGAAAATATAGATTTGATTTTTGTTAAAAAAGTAAAAAAAATCAACTAAATTGATTTTTTTAAAGCTTATTTTGTTGTTTTACAATAAATTATAAAATTCAATTCAATCCTTTAAGCCATTAACTACTGCAATATAGAAAACCATTTTTGTTTTACAATCTCCCAGTCCATTTGTTCAATTAGCCTTCTTCCATTCTGAGACATAATAAATGACTGTTCCTTATTTGAAATTAAATCTAATATTGCTGTAGTCATTTGTTCCACATCGCTATCATTTACTAAAATTGCATTTTCATTATTCGATACCAAATAAGGAATACCGCCTACGTTAGTACTAACTACAGGCAAACCTAAAGCCATTGCTTCCATCACACTAACTGGAGTATTATCAAAATGGGTTGTGTTGATAAAAATATCATTATCGGACGCTAATTTACACCAATCTTCTTTAGACAACTTACCTGTAAAATTAACCTTTACACCGAGTTGATCTGCAAAGGCTTTTGTTGTTATCAAACTACCATCTTTATCAGGACCAACCATTGTTAATGTAGCATTTGAATATGTTTTTTGTAGTTGACACAATACCTCTACAGCCATTTTAGGATTATAAATAGTTGCGAAAGCTCGAACCCAAAGAAGTCTCGGGCTTAATTCTTTTCTTGGTTTGAACTCGTAATTTTTAATTGCTATAGAATTTGGAATATGAATAACATTTAAATATCCATCTTTCTCAAAAGCTTGTTTTAAATATCCTGAAGGCGCAACGTTTTTATAGGCATTTGCAAAAACCATTCTACATAATTTAGGATTCTTTTTCAAGCGATTCGGTAAATCACCACCATGAAGAATAGGAATGTATCTAATATTAAAAAAACGGGCCAACTGGCTACAAACAAAAGCATACCAAAATGCCTTCGTACTATAGGTATCAATTAAAATATAAGAAACTTGATTTCTAAATTGAAAAACAGCCTTAATCATATCTAGCAATCGAATTGAGAATGATTTTTTATCTGAGGCATAAAAAACCGACAAACCTTCATTCTCGAAATGGAGTCCTAAAGTTTCAATAGTTGTTTTATTTAAACCATGCTTAGACAGTTTGTTCCCTAGGTACAGAATTTTCATCTACAAAACTTACTTTTAAAAGTGTTAAAGCATAAACAAAAGCTGGAGCAGCTAATCGCATTGCGGCATGATTAATGGTTAATAACCAGAAAACAAAGAAAGACAATAAAAATATATGTTCTCGATTATTAAAATACAAAATTAAAGGGGTAAATAACAAAATCAGGAAAGCTATTATACCAAAAACGCCATGTTCTGCTAACAACCTTGTAATTTCATTATGAGAAGCAGCAACTATACCCGTCATTTCTTCACGATATTCTTTATTTTTCCCAACTCCTATTCCCCATACAGGATTTTCCATAAACATTGTCAATTCAGTACCGGCAATTTCTTCTCTACCTCCTAACCTATCTTCTTTTTCTCTTCCGCGAGCATCTTTATTGGCGTATCGATTTTCAATCATACCACCCGTTTGTAAAACACTATACGTCCAAACAAATCCACCAATAATTAGTGCACTAATCGATAAAACAACAATCAAATTCTTTGCTTTTGTATTGGCAAACCAATATAATACAGTTATTAAAACAACCATCATTGCTATAGCTGTAAAAACACCGCCTCTTGAAAAAGTTACAATTCCTCTAAAAGAAGCAGCAATTAACAATACTAAATGAATCATTTGCGCCATTTTAGTTTTAGAAAACAAAACTAACAAAGCAAAAAAACAAAACATTCCTAATCCTAAAATTGTTGAAACCTGGTTAGGACCAAAACCGCCTGAAGTCTCAAAATTTGACTGTGTACCTGTAACCACATCTTTTATAGAAGGGGTATATAAAAACAAATAAGAAATTATTGAAACTAATGGTAATGCTAATGCTTTAATTATATATTCTATTTGGAGTAAAGTAACTTTTCTTTGATAACAATATAGTGCACTAAAAAAAAGACATACTTCACCTAAAATATTAAATAAAATAGCTTTTCTTACATCAACTTCATAACCTAAGACATTTGCGCCAATATAGACTCCAGGAAGTAATAGTAGGATAAAAAATAAGTAAAGAATAGAATTTTTAGAAACCCCTGAGAAAAACATTCCTAAAATTAAAAAATAAATTACTTCATATTTAGCAATTTCATGAGCAATATTTCCACCTGTCATTCGTAATAAAACTTCAGAACCTACAACATATGAAGCTACCAATAATACTTCATTGTTTTTATTTTTAGTATTAATAAGTAAAATTGTTCCAAACAAAGGAATCAATATTCCATAAATTTTAGATACAAAAGGAAAGACATAAATTGCAATAGCAAGAATTACATGAAGTAGTAAAACAAGTAAATATGTAGATCTATTTTTTTTCATCAATACATTTTAAATAAAGTTGTAAAACTGCTTCTTCACTGTAATTATTCATAATTTTATTATGAAGTCGATTTGCAAATGTAGTTTGTAATGTAGTATTGTTTAGTATATTTTTCAAAGCTACAACAAAATCAGGCACACAATTACTTTCTACTAAAATACCTTCCTCTTCATTTATAACCATTGGGATTTCTCCAACATTTGTTGCAACCACAGGTAATTTATAAAACCCATATTCTAAAATAGCAATTGGCAAACCTTCAGATAGAGAAGTTAAAATTCCGAAATTTGCTTGTTTTAAAATATTGGATATATCTTCTTTAGTTCCATAAACAAAAACAGTGTTTGTTAATTCTAAAGATATAATTTCTTCTTTAATTTTTTTCGAATAATCATCTTTAAAATCTTTTCCTATTAAATGGAATGTGTAGTTTGGATGAGAAACCTTTATTTCTTTAGCTACTTGTAACAAAAGAGTATGATTTTTTTGTGGTCTTAAATTAGCCAAACAAACAATTCTTTTACCTTCATCTCCTCTTAAACAAGTAGGATTAGGAACTACATCATTTGAAACACCTATAAAATTGGGTAGATAAATTACGTTACGACAATATAATTTGTCTTTTGCCCATATTTTTAATTTTTGATTAACAGCAATAACTTGGGATATAAACAAACTAGCTATTTTTAAAGCTAAAACAGGGCGTTGATTTAACATTTCACTTTTCCCATAATGATCGTGCCATATGATTTCTATTTGAGGATAAACTAATCTCAGGAAAATGGCAAAAAAAACAGAACTACTATGGGAATGAATATGAGTAATTTTATTATTTACAATAATTTTTCTTAGTAAAAAAAGTGCTTTAAAATCAAACAAACTCTTTCGATTTAAAAAACCATATACCACATCATTATCTAATTGATTTTTTAACTGACCTTCTGCTCTAGTAGTAACTAATGCAGCAAAACCTGTTTGTCTTTTTAAAGCATTAGCATAACTAACTGCCATTCTTTCTGCACCTCCGGCCTCTAAACTATCAATTAATTGGACAATTCTTATGTTGGTAGTTTTATTCAATTGTGGTTGTTTTTATTATTGCAGCAAAAATAAGTAAATTAAAAGTGGTGACTCAATTATTTATTTTAAATCGTATTGTTTATTAATTTCTGAATTTCTGAGTCAAAAGTATCTGTTGTATATTGTCTTGACCATTTTTGTGCTTCTGAAATCATATTTTTATACATGAATTCATTTTTTAATGTCTCTAAGAGTTGGTTGGTATCAAACTCTATATCTTCTTTTAGTACAATTCCTCTTTTTCCATTATCTAACATATAAGGCACACAAGAAACGGAAGTAGCTAAAGGTAGGCAACCCCAAAACATAGCTTCGGCTACTACTTTTGGCCAGCCTTCACTTTTGGAAGGCAATATTAAAAAGTGACTTTTTTGATAAGCTTTTAAAACGGTTTCCTTAGATTGATTTCCTTTGAGAGTAACCACTTTTTCTAATTGTGTATTATGGATATAAGCTTCAATTTCATTACGCATTTCACCTTCTCCAAACACATCAAGTGTTACATTTTTGCCTTTTTTAATTAACTGTTCTATTAATTGAATTGCATACAAAGGCTGCTTACCTTTTGATAAAGTTCCAACAAAAATAAACTGTAAAGGGGCGTTTAATTGAGTTATTGATTTATTTAAAAGTTCTGTATTATTTTCGTTCAGAGTTAAAATTTCTTTTTTGCTATAAGTAGCTGTGAAAAACGGTTTAATATTCTTTGTTTGATGTAACCATTCTCCATAAACTAAAACTTGCATATTTTTAGTTAAAAAAGTAGAACTTAAAATCCAACGTTGTAATTTATAAGTAAATGGTTGGTTTGCATTTGGATCCCAATTACCAGCATATTTAGCTGTTTTTTGCTTTTTAGGGAATAAAATTTGAACAATTGCACCAATTAATCCCATATTACCCGGACATCGCAAATGAATATGATCTGCATCTGCCATTGCTTTATAAGTTGTTGCAATTATTTTAGGCAATTTTAAAATAGCTTTTACAAAATTTTGCAAAGAGGTAATATCAAACTCTTCAACTTGTTTAAAATCAATTTTGCTATGTTTATATGAATTGTGAATAGGATTTGTGTCAAGGTTCACAATTGGTGCTACAATTACTACTTCATCTGCATATTTTATCCAAATATTCATTTCTCGAATATAGGGAGCATAACCAAAATAGTTGCTTTCTTTTTGTATATGCTGAACGTGTGTAATTATTGCAAATTTCATTTTAAAAGGTAAAATGTAAAGATACAATTATGTTTAAACATTACAAGAAAAGGAAAACAAGTTCAATTATTTTATGATACCTTGTAAGAATTCGTTTGTAATTGGCTTACTAGTATACAAAATAGAGGAATTAATTTTAGCTTTGTGAATGTACAAATCATCAACAGTAGTAGAAAGAATACATATTTTAGTATGTGCTTTAATGACATCTGAAAATGTGTTGAATTTTTCTATAAAACCAAACCCATCTAAAACTGGCATATAAATATCTAAAAAAATTAAATTTGGTAATTTTTCAGGAGAATTTTGAAACTCTTCTAAAAATTGAATAGCTGTTAATGATGAATTAAACTCCATAATATCTATCGATTCATCCAAATTATTAATAATTTTAGATGTTATATAACAATCGAACTCATTATCATCTACGATCATTATTTTTTCTATTTTCATATTCATTAAATACGTATTTAATTTATAATTTAAGGAATTTTACAAACTCTTCTTGTCTACGCTTAGCCACAGGAAGAGATATTCCGTTTGCAAACTCACAATACAATCCATCTTTCTTAGTAATCTTAAGAATTTGTTTAATATTTACCACATAGGAATGGTGTATTCTAAAAAATTGATTACTCATTAAAACAGAACTAAACTCTCCTAAATTTTTACTTGAGAGTACTTTTTGTTTGTTAATTAAAACGAATTCCGTGTACTTCCCATCTGCTTTGCAATATACAATTTCTTCTAATTTTAATAATTCTATTTTATCAGAAGAAGAAATAGCAATAAATCCATTTGCACTACTTTCTGTACCAAAGCTATTTATTTGATTCACTTTCTGATTTTGAAAACTAATTTCCATTTCAATCAATTTAATCACCTTATAAATCGAAACTATAAGTTCATTAAAATTGAGTGTCTTTTTTAAAAAATCAACTGCATTGTACTGAAAAGCTTCATAGGCTTTATTTTTATCATCTGAAACAAATATAAATTTAGGAATATTGAAAGCCAATTCTTTTACTAAATCAAACGAAGCTAAATTGTTATCTGTAGGATCTAAAAATATTAAATCGGGTTTATTAGCTTTTATTAATTCAATTCCATCAATAAAATTATCACAAAACCCGCAAATATCTATAATTACAGCATTTTCTTCTGCAAATTTGGAAAGTTGACTAATTACATCTAAATTATTATCTATGATTATGGCTTTTATTAATTTCATATTGGGAAAATAGTTTTTCTTATAACTTATATAAAGATAATTATTTTTTAATAATAAATTTCAATTATTGCTTAGGAATTACAATTTTAAAAGTTGTTCCTTCATTTAAAACAGAATGAACACTTATAGAACCTTCAATTTTTTCAATGATTTTCTTTACTGTTGCTAAACCTAAACCACTCCCAGGGAACTCAGATTTAGTGTGTAAGCGCTTAAAAGGTTTAAAAATTAATTCAAAATGTTCTTCTGAAATACCAATTCCATCATCTATTATTTCAAAAATATGCTGAAAATCGTCTTCAACATAATGAACTTGCAAATTAACCATTTGATTTGGCTTCTTATATTTTAAAGCATTTTCTATCAAATTATTAAAAATAACGCCTAGAGCTAATTTAGAAAAATGTATTGTGGGTAATTTGTTTAATTGCAATTGATTTTCTTCTGGATTTACATTGACATGATTGTAAATATCTGTAATAAATTCATTTAAATCTATATCTTCTTTTTCTCCTATCTTATCATCAGATTTTGCAAATTCTAACAAATCCACAATCAAATCATCCATAGATTTTACATTATCAAAAACAAATTTGAAGTATTTGATATCTTTTTCATCGTGAACGTCTTTATTTTTAGACTCAATTAACTGTAAAAAAGATTTTACTGCTCTTAACGGAGCTCTTAAATCATGTGCAGCGGTATAGGCAAACTCCTCCATTTGAGCAAGATAACTCTGAGTTAATTCTTTACTAATTATTAATTCATTATTTGTTAATCTTAGTTCTAATAAATAGCTTACTTGTTTTGCTAATTTTTTTAAAATGCTTTTTTGTTCATCTGAAATAGATTTTGGATGATGTTGACTAATAACACATAATGTGCCGAATGCAACTCCTTCTTTACTCTCTAGTGTTACTCCAAAATAAGAAACAATATTAGGATCATGTGTAACTAATGGATTATCTTTAAACCTATCATCGGTTCTTAAATCTAAAACTTGAAACAATTCTTCTCCTGATTGTATGGCATGATAACATACCGATTGTTCTATTGGAGTTTGATTAATTGAAATTCCGACTTTTGATTTAAAAAATTGTCGATTTTCGTCGACTAAACTCAATAATGCAATTGGCATTTCACATACAAAAGAGGCAATTTGAATTATGTCATCATACATTTGTTCTGGCAAAGTGTCCAGAATTTTATATTTTTCTAGTGTTTTAAGCCTTAATTGCTCTTCTATTTTTGAATTTATCTTTTTCATTTTCACTAAATTACAAAAAAATTAATTTCCAATAACAATAAATTCACTTCTTCTATTCATTTGATGTTCTTCTTCTGAACATTTTACACCATCGGAACAATGATTAACAAGCCTAGATTCTCCATATCCTTTACTCGAAATTCTACTAGAATCGATTCCGTTCTTAACCAACCAATTAGAGGTTTCTAATGCTCTTTTATTAGATAATTCTAAATTATAAGACTTAGATGCTCTACTATCGGTATGTGATTTAATTTCTAATTTAATGTCTGGATTCTTTTGCATTACATACAATAAAATTGCAATTTGTTTTTCGGCTTTATCATTTATTTCTGATTTATCTAAATCAAAATAAATATTTTGAATAGAGAAAAATTTGGCTAAATCTAACCCGTCTTGTAATTTAACTTCCTTAGGCAAAATAGTAGTTATTAAATCTGAATTAGATTTTAATTTATTTCTATAATAATCTTCTTTTGTTTCATACACTTCATGATCATATCTTACATACCAACCTTTATTTCTATAATTATTTTTAAAGAAAAATTCGCCAGTTGAATTTGTTGTAGTTTTATCAATAATTGTTTTAGCATCATCAAATAAAGTAACAACAACATTTTCTACAGGAAAACCAAACAAGGCATCTACTACTTTACCAACAAATAATTTTTCTGTTTCCTCCATTAATGATTTTTTTTCAAAAAACTTATAAATATCATCACTCCCTTTACCTCCTGGTCTGTTTGAAGAAAAATAACCAATATGACTTTGAGCATTAATAGAATAAGAAAAATCATCAAAAGCAGAATTTATTGGATTTCCAATATTGAATGGTTTCGAAAAAGTATCATCATTATTAATCTTAGAAACAAAAACATCTAATCCACCAAGACCTAAATGACCATTGGAAGCAAAATACAATTCATTATCAGAAGACAAAAAAGGAAAAGTTTCTCTAGCTTCTGTATTAATTTCTGCTCCAAGATTTTCTGGAACACCAAAAGTATTATTTGGCAAAACAGCTACACGAAATAAATCGGATTGTCCTAAAGTACCAGGCATGTTAGAAGAAAAATAGAGAAACTTCTCATCTGAACTTAAAGCCGGATGAGCACAATTATAATCATCACTATTAAAAGGCAATTCTTGAACATCTGTCCAATTTCCATTGTGTAACTTAGCACTATATATTTTTAATGAAACTTCATCTTTACTATTTTTTTTATTTTTCTTTCTATTAAAATTATTTCGTGTAAAATAAAGTGTTTGTCCGTCTTTAGTTATAACAGCTGTAGATTCGTTACTGCTAAAAAAAGAACTATTCAGAAAAAATTCGGGACTTGAAAACCGATTTAATTTTTCCAAAGTACTAACATAAAGACCAGAAAAAGGCTGATTAGTCCAACTATCAATTTTTACGCGATTATGCTCTCTAGTGCTAGTAAAAACAATACGCTCTTTATATTCAAAAACACCATAATCACTATAATTAGAATTAATATTTAAAGTAGAAATTTCATAACGTCCATTATCTGTTTTAATTTGTTTTAAATATTGAGTATTATCATCATATTCTTTAGCTCTTGAATCTGCTTCTTTTAATTTTGAAAACAACGCTAAATAATAGTTTGATTTTTCAATGTCTGGGACTGTTTTAAGTGTTTGAGCGTATCGATAATAATACTCATAATCAACAATTTCTGATGATTTTATTAGTTTTTGATACCATTTATTTGCTTCAATATAATTAGCATTAAAATAATAAGAATCGGCAATTTTTTTATAAATATCAGGTGAACCATAGCCGTTTTTATCTACTTCTATATATATAGAAACAGCATTCATATAACCTAATTTTTCATATGCTTCATTAGCTTCCTTTATTTTTTTTTCTTGTGAAAAACCAATAAAAAAAAGCATAACAACTATAGAGGTAATTATTTTTTTCATAGTCTAAAGTCTTAAAAGAATCTTGGAGAATAAATTTTTGCACCTGATTTAAAAAGTTCAAAACGCAAGAAAATTTCGTGAGAACCTGAATTATAATTAGCTAAATTAGTAGCTTCAGTATCATACGAATACCCTACAAAAACCGAATTAGAAAACTGAAAACCAACTAAAGCACTAATAGCACCATTAATTCTATAAGCAGACCCTAGAGTTAATTTTTCAAAAAATAAAAAATTAGCCGTTACATCGGATTGCAAGGTATTTCCAGACATTATTTTAGTAAGAAAGGCTGGTTTAAATTGAATAGAGTCGCTTAAGTTAAAAACATACCCACCCATAAAAAAGTAATCCATACTTGAATTTACTACAGAAGATCTAGTATTATCATCATAATATTTAGTTTCTAAAAAACTAGGAATAGAAACACCTAAATAAAATTGATCAGAATACCAATATAAACCAGCACCAATGTTTGGAGTAAAACGATTGTCGACATTGTTTTGTAAAACTGGATCTGTTGGATCATATATGCTTAATTTTGTATAATCAACATTCAACAAATTAGCAGTTGCTTTAATTCCAAATGACAACTTAGACAAGTTAGAAAAAGTAATACGATAAGCAAAATCAGCTGAAATATTTTGTTCAGTTGCAGGACCAATTTCGTCATTAATTACGGATATTCCCCACCCTACATTAGAATTACTAACAGGAGAATGAACCGAAGCACTAGCTGTAATTGGAGCACCATCTAAACCAACCCATTGCGCTCTGTATAGAGCCAAAAAACTTAAAACATCTCTTGTACCGGCATATGCTGGATTAATTACAATGGTATTATACATGTAATTTGTAAACTGAGGGTCTTGCTGAGAAAATAATTTCTCAGTACTTATTAGCAGTAATAAATGTATTACCACTAATGATTTAATTAACTTTCTCATTTCTATCTTGGGGTTTTAATGAGGAAAACTTATATTGATTGGGGTTAATTAAACTTACCACTCTGAAAGGAGAATTTCAACAAACTCCTTTCAAAGTAATAAGCTTCCCCAAAATATCAATACATGATTTTATAACTAGATACGATACTTACAGAATCATTATTTTAAACTTTTTTATATTATTAATAATAAATTACTTATATAAAATTAAGCAAAAATAACGGAATAACATACTATTTTTAGAGATAATTATACTTACTACCTGAAAGGAGTTTTAAAACTCCTTTCCAAGTAATAAGCTTCCCCAAAATATCAATACATGATTTTTTCTTACTAAACGTTTTATTTAAAAACTTATTCATAAACTTCCATTTAATAAATTTATAGGTTTCAATAAATAATATATTATGGTTTTATTATTACTTACTACTTGAAAGGAGTTTAAAAAACTCCTTTCTAAGTAATAAGCTTCCCCAAAATATCAATAAATGATTTTTTCTTACTGAAAACTATATTAAACAAACCTATTTATGAACGTATAATTATTACTGTTATGGATTTAAATAAATTAATGTATTTTGGCTGTATTACTACTTACTACTTGAAAGGAGTTTTTTAAACTCCTTTCCAAGTAATAAGCTTCCCCAAAATATCAATAAATGATTTTTTTTAATTAGATGCTACATATAAGTATCCTGTTTTTTGTACATTTTTTAAACTATCTAAATTATTATTTATGTAGTCATAAGAAATGATATAATAATAAGTACCTTCTGGAAGAGTTCCTCCTGAACTATTTAATGAACTTTCAGAAACTCCGTTAAACACGTTAGTTTTATTATCATAGTTATTAGTTTCATACACTTTAGAACCAAATCGATTAAATATTTCAACTTTACTATTTGGATAACACTCTATACCTTCTAAGTATAAGAAATCGTTTTTTCCGTCACCATTAGGAGTTAAGGCATTATAAACTTTAACACCACAAGACAAATAAATAACTTGATTTAAATAAGCTACATTCCCACAAGGATTAGTTGCTGTCCATGTTCTATAAATTATAGACATGCTTGGACAATCACCTTGTACCGTTTCTTCTTCAAAAGAAATGATCACTTCTCCTGTAGCGCTCTCCGCAAATACGTTTGCAACCTCAGGTATATTTTCACAATCTGTATAAATAACTTCTTCAATAGGTGTTGTAAAAACAGGTATTGTAGTATCAACTTCTGCAGTAACTTCTAAAGGAATTATAATTTGATTACTACAATTAGAAGTTAAATCAGTGCAAATAAAACTATAACTTCCTGCAACTAAATTTTCAATTAAAAACTCAGAAGAAGTACCATCATAAATATTACCAGTTTCCGTTTCTAAAATAGACCAACTACCTGGAAGATCTGTTACTTTAATGGTTCCAAAACCACCATTACAACTAGCTTCAGTTATAAGTGTAAAAACAGGAAGAGGAGCGTTGTATACATAAAAATGTTGTGTGAATTCTCTACCGCAAGCATCTATTGTTTTAGCTAAATATGTAGCTCCAGCTGTTAAATTACTAAATACAGAATTACTTTGATAATTATTTAACTGTTGCGTTCCTGTTTCATCGTATAAAGCATACAAATAAGGAGCAATACCACCTGTTGCAACCATGTTTACTGTAGTTTCACAAGCTATAATTGATTCAAATGTAAAAGGAGTAATTTCTACAGAAAAAGCATATTCATATAAGAAACCACCTTCTAAACGTTGTAAACCAACGTTTCCACCCAATTGAGATGGAGCTACTGGATTTCCATTTTTTACACCGCCATAACGGAAATAAATTTGTTCGTTATTAGGCACATTAAACGTTATTTTTCTATTTGAAGAATTATAATTAAAAGGAGGTGTTGAAGTTATTATTCCAGAATATAAAATTGTTCCATCTGCTTTATAAACTGCAGCATAAGTATTAACTACTCCTACTGGTAATCTCAACATAACTGGAACTAAATCTGTAATAGAACCACATCCTGATATTTCATGAGTAATAGAATCATTTCTTGTATGAGCAGTTGTATGGTTAAATGTACTCGTTTTTCCACAAGCATCTGTTACAGTAATATTATAAGTCCCTGGAGGAAATGATCTAGAGCTATCAAAAGCCAACACATTAGTAGCAAACGGATTACTAAAAGACATGGTAAGTGGATACGAAATGTTATTAGCTACTAGATTAGCTCCATTTCCTACTTGTGTTGTAAAAGAAGTAGGACCTGAATTAATTGTTAAATTTAACGGACCAACCGCAAAGCTAGAAACTGGTAATTCTTTCATTTTAATAATAGCAATGTCGTCAAAATAAGCAAAACCATCTATATAACCTGAATTGAATTCAGAGTCTACGATAGGCGCAAAAGTGACAGTATCTTGTCTGATATTTTTTTGTACAGTATAGCCGCAAGCATCTGTTAAAGTAATTGTGTAATCTATGTTATAACGTAATCCTAAATCTATCGAAATAGCATTACCCATAGAAACACTATTAAGATGTGATAAATTAAAACTTTGAGATTGAATTGGTAAATTATATATATTTAAAGCAACAGCTCCAGGTCTATTAGTTTCTTCTACACTTACTTGAACAGGATTAGTTACATTATTTCTAAAAAACTTAACATCATAACCATAATTACAATTATCATTTGGATCATTTAATATATAAATCCTTGGAGTATCAAAGATAATCTCTTGTAAATTTGGCAAGCTTAAAACACCACCAGGAATTGTACCACAATCATTAAAACCAGTATATGCTAAATCTCCTCCTGCAAAAAAAGAGGCAGGAACTTCAAATGAAATGGTTCTATTTGTTAGAGAATTAATTTCAGACTGAGGAATAGCATTAACTACATTTAAAGTTTGACCTAATATATTAGTAAAAGTATAATTAACATCTCCACTAGTTCTACCAGATATAGTTTTTATTTTAAACTTATAAAGACTTCCACAATCAACTGACTCAGAAACATTTAATCTATCTACATGAGTTATAGTAGTAGTTATTGTAGTTGCATTATCAAAACTACTTGGTATAACTATTGTTCTGTCTGAACTATTACCACCACATTCATCTATAATATCTACTACATAGGTTCCTGATGTTAGGCCTGTCATTATAAAGCTTGAAGAATTAATAGGGATTATAAAATTTCTAGCTCCTCCAGGACCACTTAAAATTCTTGCTTGATAATTTTGATTTGTGAAATCGTTTACACCAACTGTACTGTGTAAATTTGAAAGTCTGATTTCTCCGTCAGTACCATCAAAACATCTAGGAGATTTTAAAGTAAAAGTAAAATCATCAGCCGGTCTAATTGATCCATTTGTACATTGCGAAAAACTATTTTCAAAACTTAATATCAATAAAATGAATAGTAAATTTACTAACATTTTATTTGGTCGATTGTATGATAACTTTTTCATGACTAAATATTTTGGGAAACATTCATTTTAAACACATATCAAATTTCCGACAACATTTAGTCAAACCCTAAGCATAAGTAACAAGCGTAACTTTATTATTAATAAACGTATAAAAGCACAACCTCTACATTCAAAAGCCCTATAATACAACAAAATACATGCGTTTTAAAAAAAATCAATCTTATATATAAATGTTTTTTTGTGAAACTTTTTTTTGTAAATTTACAATACCCGAGTAGGCGATTTGAGCAACTAATAGATAATTTTAACTACTTATTATCTTAATCTTATGCTAGAAAAATATAATTTTAACGATGAAATAATACAGCATTTCATTATTGACCAAACGGAATTAGTTGCTAAAACAGGTAGTTGGGAATTAGACCTTTTAACTAATGATTTGTATTGGTCTAAAGGTGTTTTTAGAATTTTAGAACGAGAACCTGAAACTAAAAAATTAAACATCAGCATGGAATTAGAAATAATACATCCTGACGATTTAGAACTAGTAATTCAAAAAAAGAAAGAGGCTATTGAAAATGGCACAGATTACCAAATTAAAAAAAGATTCGTAACCAAAAACAATACTATAAAGCACATTATTTCGTCGGGAAAAGTAATTTTTGATGAAAATAAAAAACCTATTAAACTAATAGGTGTATTTCAAGACGTAACCGAATTTATTGAAATAAAAGAAAAAATTGAGCTTTTAAATAAAATCACAAATGATGTAATTTACGAATGGGATATCCTGAAAGATGAATTCAGCTGGGGAGAAGGCTTCAGAAAAATTTTTGGATATCATACAACCAGCACTTCTTTTAAATTAAAAAATTGGCTCGAACTAATACATCCTAAAGATATTGAGAACCAAAAAGAAGACTGGCAACATTTTATAAACACCCCTGAAGAAAAAGAATGGGTTAAAAAATTAAGATTTAAAAGACAAGACAATTCATATATTTATGTAGAAGAAACTGCAATTTTAATTCGAAATAAAGAAGGAATTCCGGTTAAAATGATTGGATTACTAAAAGATATTTCTGTTGAAAAAACACTTGAAATTCAAAAGAAATTACAAGATCAAGTTACTTTTTTATTTAAATCTGAAAAAAAAACAACTATCATTTTAAATGATTTATTACATCATTTAACACAAAACGATGATTTTTTAAGAACTGAAATTTGGTTAATAGATTCTAATAAAAAAAATATTGTATTAAAAAACTGGTCTGATAAAAACACAACAATTGAAAAGTTTTTCATTGGATCAAAAGACAAGGTTTCTTTTAAAAAAGGAATTGGATTACCTGGATTGGTGTGGAAAACTAAAAAAGACCATATTTATACAACAAAACAAATTAATGAAAACTATCCCAATAATTTCGACTGCTCTAAAATTGATTTAAATACAATATTTAGCATTCCTTTATTTAATAAAACTAATTTAATTGGCTCCTTAATCTTTTTCTGTAAAGAAGATTTAAACAATTATCCCTGTAAAATAAACGCATACCAAACATTAAGTAACCTTTTAGGTGCAGAAATTGAAAGAAAATTAGAAGAAGAAACACATCGTTTGATGTTTGAAAGCGCTCCTGACATATTAACAATTGTAAATTCGGATGGGTATTTTAAAAAAGTAAACCCCGCTTTTTGTTCGTTGTTAGGATTTACAGAAGAAGAATTAAAATCTAAGCCATTTACCTATTTTTTACATCCTGATGATTTAAAACTATCTGAAATAGAATACAACGAAATTATTTCTAATAAAAGAAAAGCTAATAATTTCGTCAATAGATATAGAACAAAAAGCGGAGAATACAAGTGGTTTTCGTGGAGTACGTCAGAAATATTTGGAGACGAAAACAATTCTTTTGCTTTTGGTAGAAATATTACAGAAATGAAAGAATTACAAAACCTATTTCTAGAAACGGCAAGATTAGCTGAAATAGGAAGTTGGGAATACGACATTTCAGTAAAAAAGAATTCAATTTATTTATCAAAAGTTGTAAAGGATATTTTAGAATTAGAAACAGATATTACAATAAGTTTAAATTTCTTGTTAGATTTTACTCATGAAGATGACAGAAAAAAAACAAAAAAAGCATTCCATAATCTGATACATTTTGGAGAAAATTTTGATATTGAATTCCAAATTATCACCCATAACAATAATAACAAATGGGTAAGATGTATTGGTAAAGTACAACATAATGACTTAAACAAAAAACAAAAAATTCTGGGTAGTATTCAAAATATTACAAAACAAAAAATTAACGAATTAAAATTAGCGAAAAAAAATACGCTCTTATCTTCTATTACCAATGTTACGTCTGAATTAATGCAATCAAACAATTGGCATGAATCGTTATATAATTCTTTTCAAATAACAGGAAATACAATAAATGTAGACAGAATTTACTTTTTTGAAATGGATATCAACCATAAAAAAGACGAAATAACATGTAGCCAAAAATTAGAATGGACAAAAAATAATATTGTTCCTCAAATTGATAACCCAGAATTACAAAATATCCCTGTAAACGAATTTTATGAATTTTACGAACGATTATCAGATGGAAAAATAATTTTTGGGGTAACTTCAAAACTCCCTTCTGGTTCTTTTAAAACGTTAATGGAAAACCAAAATATTAAATCATTTTTAATTTATCCGGTTTTTATAAATAATAATATGTCAGGTTTTATTGGTTTTGACGACTGTAATACAGAGAGAATTTGGTCTGAAAGTGAAATTTCCTTTTTATCAAACATTACATTTAATTTAACCGCTAGCTTACAAAGAAAAACCACTAATTTAGAATTAGAAAAATCTTTAAAAGAAAAAAACAACATATTAGAAAGTGTGGATGATGCTTTTATTTCATTAGATAAAAACTGGATAGTTAATTATTGGAATAAAAAAGCAGAAGAAATTTTTAGCTTAAATAGAGAAAAAATTATTGGAAAAAATTTATGGGAAGTTTTTCCTAATCTTACCGATAGCATCTATGAAGAAAACTATAAAAAAGCATTTGAAACTAAAAAGTCAATAAATTTTCAAAACTTTTTTGAAGATTTAAATATTTGGCTAGATGTAACAGCTTATCCATCAAAAAACGGATTATCTATTTACTATAAAGATATCACCCAAACAAAAAAATATGAATACGATTTAAAATCATCTAACGATCGTTTTGAAAAATCAACCGCTGCTACTAATGACGCCATTTGGGATTGGGATTTAAATAAAAATTCGCTTTACAGAGGAGAAGGTTTTTTAAAACTTTTTGGATACAAAGTGCCAAACCTCATCTATAATACTAATATTTTAGATTTAATAAAATCTAAAATGAAACCAAAAAAAGCAGACAAAATAATAAACACTTTTATAAAATCTATTAATTCACCTAAAAAGAAAAGTTGGAAAAAAGAATATTGGTATAAAAAAGCAAACGGGGAATATGCCTATATTATAAATAATGCTATAATAATTAGAGATGAAAAAGGAACAGCAATTAGAATAGTAGGAGCGCTTCAAGATATTACCTACAGAAAAGAACAAGAAAATAAATTACGCGATTTAAATAAAAAACTAGAAACACATACAAAATCATTAATAAAATCAAATCAGGAACTAGAACATTTTGCTTATGTTGCTTCTCATGATTTACAAGAGCCATTAAGAATGGTTACTAGCTTTTTAACCCAATTAGAAAAAAAATATACAGATAAATTAGATGACAAAGGAAAGCAATACATCGATTTTGCAGTGGATGGAGCTAAAAGAATGCGAAATATAATTTTAGACATTTTAGAATATTCTAAATTAGGCAAAATAGAAGAAATAAATGAAAGTATTGATATAAACCTTGTAATTGAAGATGTTTGTAAAATGAACATTCAAAAAATACAAGAAACAAATGCAATTATAAATTACACTAATTTACCAACAATAATATCTTCAAAATTTCCAATAACACAAATTTTTCATAATTTAGTCGGAAATGCTTTAAAGTATCAAAAAATAAATAATAAACCAATTATTAACATAACAGCAATAGATGATGGAAAAAATTGGAAGTTTAAAATATCAGACAATGGCATAGGAATTGAAAATGAATATTTAGAGAAAATTTTTATTATATTTCAACGCCTTCATACTAAACAAGAGTATGGTGGAAATGGAATGGGACTTGCAATTGTAAAAAAATTAATTGAAAATTTAAATGGTAAAATTTGGGTCGAATCAGAATTAGATAAAGGCACCACATTTTATATTATACTTCCAAAAAATGAAGATAATTAAAAATATTATAAAAGAATTAAAATATTGGCCTACTAAATTAGCTATAATATCTTTTTTAGTATTACTCACTATAAGTTCTTTTCTAACCTACAGAATTTATAAGATTGAATATAGCAAAGAACTTTTACAGGTAAAAGAAGAAACTTCTGATGTTAAAAATCAATTAGAAAGCATGATTAACAACAGTTTAAACGTTGTCAAAATAATTGCTTTTATTACTGAGAAAAACCTTGATGAAACAGATTTTGAGTCCATTTCAAAAAGCCTTTTAGAAAAAAATAAATATATTGACGCTACACAAATAGTAAAAGACCACACCATATACAAAACATTTCCTCTAAAAGGAAATGAATCAACTATCGGATACAATATAAATGCAGATAGTTTAAACAAAAAAATACTTTTTGAAGCTATAAAACAAGAGAAGGTTTTTTTTGAAGGTCCCATAAAATTAATCCAAGGTGGTGAAGGAATAATAGGCAGACAACCGATTTTTAAAAATAATAAATTTTGGGGTTTTGCTGCAGTCATTGTAAGAACAGACAATTTTTTAAAAACAATTAACTTAAATAATTCAGGAAGTAGTACGTTATTTGATTATCAAATAGTACAAAAAAATAACGATTTAAATGAGGCAAAGTTTTTTAAAAACAATACCGATTTTTCTACCGGTATTATAAATAAATCATATTTACCTTCAGGTAATTGGTATTTATATGTAAAATTAAAAGAACCCCAATATTTAAACAAAGCAATTGAATTTTTTATAAGCAGCATACTTCTAAGCTTAATAATTTCAATCTATTTGAGAAAATTATCTCAAGAGCCAATTAAATTAGAAGCATTAATCAAGAAAAAAACATCCGATTTAGAAAAAGCAAACAAACAATTACAAACCAGAGCTAAAGAACTCGGCGAGGCAAACAAAGAATTAGAACATTTTGCCTATATAATTTCTCATGATCTTCAAGAACCTTTGAGAATGATAACTAGTTTTTTAACTCAGATAGAAAAAAAATACAATGATGTCTTAGATGAAAAGGGAAAGAAATACATATTTTTTGCTGTTGATGGTGCGAAAAGAATGAAAAAAATCATATTAGATATTTTAGAATTTTCAAGAGCAGGAAAATATATAGATGAAAAAGAAAGTATTGACTTAAATGATATTATGAAAGAAATAAAAGGTTTCTATGAGAACGAATATCCTAATGGAAAATTCAATTATGAAAATTTACCAACAATAGTTTCTTACAGATCTCCTATATTTCAAATTTTTCATAACTTAGTTAGTAATGCCTTTAAATATTCAAAAGAAAATTTAAACCCCGAAATAAATATAAAAGTAGTAAACCAATCAAAAAAAGACATAACATTTGCAGTTCAAGACAATGGTATTGGTATTGAAAAGGAATATTTAGAAAAAATATTTGTATTATTTCAAAGATTGCAAAGTAATGAAGAAATTAAAGGAAGCGGAATTGGATTAGCAATTGTAAAAAAAATAGTAGAAAGTTTAAATGGAACCATTTGGGTCGAATCTGAAAAAGACTTTGGTAGCACATTTTATTTTAAAATTCCTAAATAAAAAACACCAGCATTAAAAAATTATCTTTTGATTTTTTTTTAAGGAAAACATTATGAAATGTAGGAAAAATTTGTACATTTACAATAGAATTATTAATTACAAGCCAAAACAACAACATTAACAACCATATTTTATGAAAAAAAATCAAATTTTATTAGTAGAAGATAATGAAGGTGATATCATTCTTACGTTAGAAGCTTTTGAAGAGTCTGATTTTAAAACGGAAATTCAAGTAGCACGTAATGGAAAAGAAGCTATTAATTATTTATTTGAAAATTGTACTAATTCGCAACTTCCAGATATAATTATTTTAGATATTAACTTACCTTTGCTAAATGGACATGAAGTTTTAAAAAAAATAAAAGAGAATGAAAAAACAAAACACATTCCAGTTATTATGTTAACAACATCATCAGCTATTAATGACATTAATTTAACTTACGCAAATCATGCGAATGGTTTTATTTCAAAACCATCTGATGTTAATGATTTTTTTCAAACAATTAATTCAATAGGAAATTTTTGGTTTAACACATGTAAATTACCTTTTTTTTAAGTAAAATGAATAAGGATAATAAAAATTACAATATATTAGTTATCGAAGATAATATAGGCGATTATTATCTTTTAGAAGAATATTTAAATGAGAATATCGAAAAACCTAATATTAAACATCTAGAACGTTTTAGTGAATTAAAACAAATATCAGATAATACAAAAGACTTTGATGTAATATTTCTAGACACATCTTTACCAGATAAAAGTGGAGAAGAACTTGTTACCGAAGTATTACAAATTACTAAAAATATACCTGTAATTGTTTTAACAGGATATTCAGATCAATCTTTTGCAACAAAAACAATTCAATTAGGAGCTTCAGATTTTATTTTAAAAGACCAATTAAGTAGTGAAAACATTCATAAAAGTATTTTGACTAACATTGAACGTTTCAAAAAAAAAGCATTGGTTAAAATTTAATTTTATAGTTTTAATCTTAAAACTATTTAGGCACAGAAAAGAACAAAGAAAACCATCCTACTATTCTTCCAATAGTTTCTGTAAAAGCTTCTTTCTTTTTTGAAGTAGTCACAATATTTGTAGCACGAATAGCACTTAATAACAGAGTTATAGCGTGCCACTTAAACTTTGCTTTTGATGTTGGGTTTTGATGTTTTACACGCCAAACATACCAACCATTACGCACAACCATTTTACCATATTCATATTGATTAGGACGACCGGCTGCATCATGATAATGTTCTAACTGAGCTGCCGTATTTAAATACAAATTACCTGTTTTAGAAACCCTCAAAGTAAAATCGGCATCTTCATATAAACCATAACCTTCAAAATAAGTAGAAAACTGAAACGTATCAAATACTTTTTTTCGAAACGAAGAAACGCCTCCCATTAATTGTTCTACTTCATATGTTTTACCCGTTGGAGGCAAAAAACCAACGCTACGCCCATGTGAAAATTCTGGTAAAAATCCGGGAAGTGAATCAGCATCTAAACCTATTTTTTTTCTCCAAACAAACCGAGCTCCATCACTACGTTTCCATTCATCATAATAAAACTCGTTAATTTTAGGATGGTAATCAGGACCCGCATACTGCCAAGACACTTCATTTGTAATATACCCTCCTACCCCTAAAGCAGCTGGAAAAACACTATATGTTTTAATAATTTCTTCAAAATAAGTAGTTGCTAAAATAGTATCATCATCTAAAAAACAAACCACATCACTACTTTCAGAAACACGAGAAATTCCATAATTCCGTTGTTTAGTTAAACCTCTATCTTCTGGTGAAACTTTAAAATAGAATAGATTTTTAAAATCATTTTCATTTATCATTTCTTTAGTTGCATCATCTGGAGAACCATCAACAATTAAAATTTCACTCGGATACAAAGATTGCTGCACAACGGATTGCAGCAGTTGTAACAAAGCAGTTGGTCGTTTATAGGTACAAATAATTAGACTAAAGTTCATTTTTTTTAGATAAGATATGCGCCCATTTTTGACTTACTTGCCATTGCTTTTTAAAAGTAGTATAGTAAGCAAATGGATTTTTAATGGATTGTGATTTATAATAGCTTAAAAATAATTTTAATTTATAGGTTCTATTTTGAGCAACTGTACAATTTTTCATGCGAAATAACATAACTGTAGGTGAAGGCTTGGGTGCAAAAGTTTCATTAGCCCATTCAACAACTGGTTTCGTTCTAAATCCTCCAATAGGAGCTTTTAAATGTACAATATTAGGATACTCAAAAAATAAAACATCATATCCGTTTTTACGAATTTGCATACCAAAATCAGCATCTTCTCCAAAACCAAATTCGTATCCTTTTCCAAAACGACAACCCGTAATTGCATCTTGATTTACAATACTTGAACCTGACCCAAAACTACCCCACTGAAAAGGATTTTTTTCATTAGTTAAATTAGTTAGTAAAGGAACGCAATTAAAAGAAGCCGCTAAACTATTTAGAGCCGTCATTTTTTGCAAAGCTTGTTCAATGAAATTAGAAACCAATCTAATATCATCATCTGCAAAAAAAATCCATTCATTAGTAACAGCATCTAAACCTATGTTTCTTGCATTACAAACACCTGTTTGATGTGTAAAATTATGAACTATTTCAAAAGGCCATTTTTCATTTTTTAAATAATCTAAACTTGAACTACAGCTTGTGTCTGGATTTTGCTCAATTATAATAACATTCTTTGGTAATACCGTTTGATTTTTTAAATCACATAAAACATCATATAAATACGTTTCTCTACCAATAGTTGGTATTAAAACATCTATTTTTAATTGCGTAACATCTAATAAAGTAGAAGTAGATAAATCATTAATTATAACTTTACTTTGAAGAACCCTGTGTTTATAAAACAAAGGAGAGATCATGCTAAAAAAAGCATATATTTTCTCATGAAATAAAAACGAATATAATAGCTGAAAAGTCCAACCTAATTTATAATGTTGTTTGGTAAATCGGACAAGTTTAGCAATTTCTATTGAAGAAGAATCCTTATTATCATTTTTGTATCCAAGCAACAAAGAAGGTACAGAATAACAAAAAACGCCTTCAACTTGAGATAATTTTGCAAATGATTTTAGAAAATAATCAAAATCAGAATTAACAGGAACTAATTCTAATGCCAACTTAAAAAGTTGAAGAGAAGCTACTCCTACTTCTGAACTCATTAACCATGTAGGATATGTATTTTTATAAGAAATTGAAATAGCGATAGATAAATCAACATATCCAATTACTCTATTAAAAAAATCATTTTCATTAGGATTAAAACTATATAAAGTAGTAGATGTAAGGGATAAATTATGAATTACAGTAAGATTTAGATAAGAAACATAATCTTCTTTACACCATAAAACGGATGCCTCTGGAACAACTTTAATTAATTCTGATATGCCGTGTAAAACACTTTGCCCTTTGAGATAATTAAAATCATATCCATCATACAGAATACGTGTAATTTTATAATGATTATGAAAAATTTGTACCATTTATTTAACGAATTTTCTATAAAAATCTAAACTCTTTTCTGCAATTATACGATTAGAAAAAGTAGCAGCTACTTTTAAAGCCGCATTTTTTCCAAACTCTGTATTTTGAGATTGATTCTCTAATAATTGTACAATAGCATTAGCATACTCTTGATGCGATTTTGGATGCACCAAAACACCATCTTTATTAGTAGCAATAACCTCAGGACCCCAACCAATATTGGAAGCAACTATAGCTTTTTGCATCGCCATGGCTTCTAACCAAGAAACAGGCAACGCTTCGGCAAATGTAGGAAAAACACAAACATTAGCAGTTGCAATATATTGGCGCATTTCATTATAAGGAACACCACCTAAATAGGCTACTTGTTGTAAAGCGGCTTGAGTAAATAAAGATTGCATCATTTTCCAAGTTGAAGATTGACCTGTTAGAACATCACTTGAATCTCTTCCAACCAAAACTAATTTTGTTTGTGGACGTTGTGCAATAACTTCATTAAAAATCAAAGGCAATTCCAGCAAACCTTTTTTACGTATTAAAGTTCCAAAATACAAAACTACATCTGTATCCTTATTAAAATCTGCATCTAATTGAAATTTTTTAGGATTAATTCCATTTGGAATAATAGTAAATGGAATTTTAAATCCAAACAATTCATTTGTTTTATCTGCAGTAAATTGACTCACTGAAATATGTCCGGAAGCATTTTTTAAGGCTCTTTTTTCATGAAATCTATTCATCCATTTTACAGGTCGATTATCCAAATGACAAAAATAAGTATCGCTGCCATTTAAGCGAATAACTAACGGGCAATTTTTTGGTTGAATAAACGATGATATTCCTGTCCAATCAGGCGCTTCAACAATATCGATTTCCTTGTTTTGATACAAATGATCAATGATTCTTTGTATTTTTTTTCGAGTAAAATACCAAGACAATCCTTTGATTTTTACATTTTTTATGAGTTGAATGGTAATTCCTGATTCTTCAAAAACAACTTCTTCTTTTTGTCCGTAAACCAAAATACGCACAGTATGACCCAAAGCAGTTAAGCTTTCGGCTAAATTCTTAATACTTGTACCAATACCTCCTGAATTTCCGGTTCTATCGTGCGGATATTCTGGCGTTAAAAATGCGATTTTCATTTCAATAGTTTCATTTCTTCACAAAAGGCTAAAGTACAAAAAGTTCTGCCTTTACTATTTACATGAATGTTATCATAAAACAAATCTTCAGGTAAAATTTCGGAATGATTAATAATTTTAAATTCATTAGTTGTAGGAAAAACAACTTTGGCTCGGTAAATAGGCGATTGATACACAATTAATTCAATCCCTTTTTGTTGGCAAAGCTTTTTTATTTTTAAAAAAGAAGGATTAACGAAATTTGTTTTTGAAGTAGCAAAACCTACTTTGCTTATATTATTTGTAATTTGTGGATACGTATAATTTCCTTTATCATCAAATCTATTTCTTTTATTGGGTTTTAAAAAGGCATAAAAAGAAGGATAAAATAACTCATTATTATAATAACTTACACCTAAAATTGGAAAGAATTTAGAGTAAGCAAGTACTTTTAGTCCTTTATCTTCTAACCGATTATAATAATTATAAACTAACGAATCCTGAACTTCAGTTAAAAATCGATAATCGTTATTATTCAATTCAACTTTTGGATTTTGGATATCTCCAGGAGTAACACATAAGACCAGTTTGTTCGTTTTTTTTCCTAAAGAAAGAAAATATTGTAACATAAGATAATGCGAACTTAAAGAGGTATCATCCATACTAATATTTAAGCCCGAAGTGTGCATTTTCTCATCAATTAATTTCGTATCTAGAGTAGTTAATCCTGTACTTGAACCTAAAACAACATAATCAAATTGAGTTGCTGCGACTCCATTCTTAACAAATTGATTCTTATATAATTGTGATTTACCTAAAACATATAATGATAAATAAGCAGTTACGTTTCCAATTAATAAAATTAAAAAAGTATAAAACGCTATTTTAGTAAGAAACTTTTTCATTAGAATTGAAAATAAATAAAGTCCATTTGATTTTTAAAACTTCCCATAAAAAAGAGAAGTAAAACTAGGAATAAAGCACCATAAGTTGACAACTTAGGCACTTCTCTTTTTTTAATTACCCACACCAACTCTTGAATAGATACTATTCCAATAGCTAAAGTACTTAAGGCAAAAATCATTAAATTAGCATTAGTGCTATAAAACAATGACAACCCTAAACTTTTCAATTCAAACAAATGAATTAAATATAAAAAGGCATCTGAAATAGAATCGGCTCTAAAAAAAACCCATCCAATACATACCATAAAAAAGGTAAAACTAATTTTAGCAAAATCAACCCACCCATAAGACATCGTAATTAAATGACTCCTATTTACTTTTAAAAGCAATAATGGTAAAAATAATAAGGCATGAAATAATCCCCAAGCTACGTATGTCCAATTTGCTCCATGCCAAAAGCCACTAACCAAAAAGATAATCAGAACGTTTCGAATTTGAAACCCTAAAGTACCTTTTGAGCCACCAAGAGGAATATAAATATAATCGCGAAACCACGTAGACAATGAAATGTGCCAACGACGCCAAAACTCGGCAATATCTCTTGAGAAATACGGAAACTTAAAATTCACCATTAAATCAAATCCAAAGAGTTTTGATATTCCAATGGCAATATCTGAATATCCTGAAAAATCGCCATAAATTTGAAAAGCAAAAAAGACCATTCCTACAAACAATTCGCCACTCGAAAATGCTTCGGGATTATCAAAAATTTTAGTAACAAAAAAAGCGCAATTATCAGCTACTACAACTTTCTTAAACATTCCCCAAATTATGAGCTTAATGCCTTCAACAGCATTATTATAATCAAAAACACGCTTTTTATAAAACTGAGGTAATAAATGGGAGGCTCTTTCAATTGGTCCGGCTACTAGTTGCGGAAAAAATGTAACAAAGGCAGCAAAATCAATAAAGTTTTTAGTGGGTTGCATTTCTTTTCTATATACATCAATCGTGTAACTTAAAGTTTGAAATGTATAAAAAGAAATTCCAACCGGAAGAATAATTTTTAAGATACTTACCTCCATCGTTATTCCTAGATTGGCCCAAGCTTCTACCCAACTTTCAACAAAAAAATTATAGTATTTAAAAAAGCCTAGCATACCTAAATTTCCTAGTAAACTTAAACCCAATAAATATTTTCGTTTTAAAGAAGAATCATTTTTTTGAAGTGCTAATGCTACGAAATAATCTAAAAAAGTACTGGCAATAATTAAAGACAAAAAACGCCAATCCCACCAACCGTAGAAAATATAACTAGCTACTAATAATAAGACATTTTGAGCTCTTAATTGGTTTTTAAAAACCAACCAATACAGCAGAAATACTACAGGTAGGAAGAGTAAAAATTCTAGGGAGTTGAATAGCATATTTATGAAATTAAGTTTAATCTTCTTTTACAAACTTATTATGGATATAATATTCAGATAAATCTTTTTCTATAACATTATTTTTTTGATTTACTACAGTACAATTAGAAGGAACATTTTCTGTTATAACTGTATTCGCACCAATAACACTATTATTCCCGATTTTTACATTTCCAAAAACACAAGCATTAGGTCCTAAAAAAACATTATCTTCTATAATTGGAGAACCTTGATTCTTTGAATTAGAAACTCCTAATGTAACTCCTTGAGAAATATTACAATTATTACCAATTATTGTATCTCCATGAATTACAATTCCGCCAAAATGACCAATATAAAATCCTGCTCCTATTTTTGTTCTATAGGAAATATCAAAACCATATTTAACTTTTAAGGAGCGTAACCACAAAAAGTAAAAGTAAAATAAAAGTTTATTTTTAGTTCGATATTTTTGGCATAAACGAAAAATTGTCATGTATTTTAAACCTGGATTTGGCAATAAAAAAAATACAGAAAAAAGCTTAAAAAGTGTTACCTTTTTAATACCATGCCTCTGAAAATCTGATGTAATTAAACTATCCATTCAAAACATTTTTTATTTCATTCCAAATTCTTTCCGATGCTTTATTTGCAGGTTGTTCTGTTATTTTTTCAAACCAATTAGTAGATTGATTTATCGTACTATTTTCAGCAAGTGCTTTTTCAACTATATTAGGAATAGCTTTTGAATCTGAAATCCACATTACAGCTTCTTTTGAAGGCATAGAACGAAAATGAACAAACTCATATATTTTTCTTACAGACCAATCCTTATCTTTTTTATTATTAACATCATAATTTATATATAAACAAGGTTTGTTAAAAATAGCAAAATCAAACACCATTGAAGATCCTAAATTTATTACTAATTCAGAGTGTCTAATAGTATTTACTAATACAGAATTATCGTTAGGTTTTGGAATAATAGTATTCCAACCATCACCTATTTTATCCCAATCTGGGTTTATGGAAACAATAATATCTTTAAACTCTTCCAATGTACTGTCATATCGTGAAGAAAAATCTACTGGACTTCTTCTAAAAATAATTCCAAGATTAGCCCCTTTCTGATTTAATTCTGTGACAGCTTTTGCAACATCATTCAAATACACTTCGTCATCAGGACAAGTAGTTATATCATCACCAGAATAACAAATATATTTTTTATTCGTATCTAAACCATACGTTTTAAAAAATAAATCTCGATCTAAAAAAATAGATGCATCAAAATGAGGTTCAAACTGTGGAGTGCCAGTAACTTTAATTTGATTTTCATGAATTTCAGGATGATAATGAAGTAATTCATGTTTCATATGCTGACTCCAAACATAATAAAAATCTGTTTGCACCACCATTGTAGCTTTTGGTAAATTATCCCATGAAAAAATAAAGGTAGCAGTAGGTATTCCTAAATCAGTTGCTGCTAATAAAGGAGCTATTGCAATTGATTGTCTTTGATTGGTACAAAAAATAAAATCAGGCATTTCTGATTCTAAAATTGCACGACATTTTTTATAAAAAGAAGTACTTCTTTCCCATTTATTAATTTGATTTCGCAATCCTATAATTCCATTTTGATTAGAATAATTAGAGTTTAAAAAAGAAACAACAGTATTTTTTAATTTATTTTTTAAACCAGAAGTATTTGGTTCAAAGCGATAGTTGTCATAAACAGTATCGTTTTCAATTTTACTGTTTTTTGTTAAAGAAGCTTGAATAATTCCATTTTTAAAAACATCTGTAAAAGGATGTAAAACAGGTTTTTCAAATTTAATTTCCGGATAATTTAATTCGGTTAGATCAAAAGGAGTATTATTCCAAAAAACAATATCATATTCTTGCTTTCCAATTTCATAGAAATTAGAATAGACAAAATTCCGAAGTCCAACACCGTCTGGTAATAAAACAAAAATTTTCTTTTTACTCATTATACTAATTCAACCAAATTAATCCATTGCCAAATATAAAAACTATTATCCTGATTTCCGTTATTATAATCCTTCCAAATTTGTTGCACTTTTTCTTGGTTTACAAAATCTAACTGACTAAACGCATTTATTTTATCTGAAATATATGAATTTAACTCATTTGCAATCCATTCCCGCTGTGGTGTTTGCAAAGGTCTTTTAGGTGCCAACGCCACTTGATCTGATAATAATTCTTGGCTAATTTGACGTAACATCCATTTAGAATTTCCTTGATTATATTTAACCGAATCTTTTTGAGCAAATGCTAACTCTACCAAACGATAGTCTAAAAATGGTTCTCTTAATTCTGTACCATGTAACATACTAATTCGATCATTAAAACGTAATGCTCGTGGAATTTTAGTATAAAATAAATCTCTATATTGCATATTTTGCAGTTCAGAAGTAAATGGCTTTGGATACAATTCTTTTTCTGCTAAACTAATAAAATCAGCATCTAAAACTTCAGGTCTAACAGGAGAAGTTAACACACCTTGAATAACACTACCCGATTGATTATAATAATAATCATAACCTGCCCAAGCTTCATCCATACCTTGACCATCTAGCACAACTTTAACTCCGTTTTTTTGCGCAGCTTCAAACAACAAACTATACGCTAAAGTAGGAAATCCGCCAAAAGGTTCATCTTGATTTTCGCTAATTTTAGAAATTAATTGAGGAATATCTGTAGCTTTTAATGCTATTTTATTTAGAGGATAAGGCTTGTTTTCTAATAATAATTCTACCCAAGGAAGTTCATCATAATTAACATCATTACAATAAAAAGTATAAGCTTCAATATTTTTAGTAGCTGGTAAATTCTCATGAATTAAAGCAATTAAAGTAGATGAATCCAATCCACCGCTTACATTCATCCCTAAAGGAACATCGGCTCTAAATCGAAGTTGAATAGCATCTTTTAATAATGCTGAATATTGTTTTTTTAGTTCGGGAATTTCTAAAACGGGTGTATTTTGAATTCTTGAAACAAAATCATACCATTTTTGAGGCTGAAAAGTAGCCAAATTTTCCAAACTAATTAGGGCAAAATGTCCTGCGGGTAATTGATGTATTGAACTCCAAAAAGTTTCATTTGGCAAACCATAAGTTCCATAAGACAAATAATTTGCCCATACTTTTTTATTAGGAAACTTTGATATACCAGAAGCCCACAACGTTTTAATTTCACTTGCAAAAGTAAATTGATGAGAATCTGCAAAATAATAAAATGGTTTAACTCCAAATCTATCTCTAGCTATAAACAAACTTTGAAGTTTTTTGTCCCAAATTGCTATTGAAAACATACCATTTAGATGGTGTAAAAAATCGGAGCCCCAATGAATATAGGCATTTAATAAAACTTCAGTATCTGATTGGGTTTGAAATTGAAAAAAAGGAGATAATTCCTTTTTTATTTCTAAATAATTATAGATTTCTCCATTAAAAACAACAACATACCTATCACAATAGCTATGCATAGGCTGATTAGCTTCTTTAGATAAATCTATAATACTTAAACGATTATGCCCTAAACTACATTGCAAATCGTGCCACTCTTGCGTAGCATCGGGCCCTCGATGTAGTTGCTTTTGCAACATAGCACCTAACTTTATTTTTCTATCTTCTAAAGCATTTGCTGAAGAAAAAATACCGGCAATCCCACACATTATAATTTATCTTTTACTATTGGCAATATAGCTACTGCTTTATCCCAATCTTTTAGCGTATCTATATTAACGTAAAAATCAGCATTATTTTCTATATAAGACAATTTAGCCCCATAAAAACTCCCATCTTTTATCACATTCGTTTTTGTGATATAAATAGAACCGTCACGAAAATAAGCTGGAGGCAAATCTTGTCTTCTTTTTATAATTTCAGGTTCGCCAGTAGCTAAATGAAGAAATCCATTATTATTCGGTTCAAAAACCCAATGCGGATTAAATTCATGAGGAACTGGCAAAACACTTACGAGTGCATCAGCAGCTTCATTTATAAATTTTTCAATAGCTTTATCAATAAACCCTTTTTTTCTAAAAGGTGAAGTAGGCTGCAACAAACAAATAGCATCATAATACTCCCCTTGACTTTCTAAATAAGTTACTACATGTTGCACTACTTCGATACTAGAAGCGGTGTCAGTGGCTAATGAAGATGGTCTTATAAATGGAACTTCTATTTGAAATTGTTTTGCAACCTCAGCTATGGTAAGATCATCTGTAGAAATGATCGTTTTATTTAAATATTTAGAATCATTTGCAGCATTTGAAGTATATGCAATTAAAGGTAAGCCACCGAGTAATTTAATATTTTTACCAGGCACACCTTTTGATCCTCCTCTTGCTGGTATGATACCTAAAATTCGCATTAATACATTATTGTTTTGTGAAATTGTAAAGGCAATTGCGCTAATAAATCTGCTATTTGTTTACCCGCATCACCACCACCATATACATCAGAAGTACTTCTTTTTGCAACAGATTGAACTTCAATTGCTTCTTTTATAGCTTGTATCTCATAGGTAACATCTACAACATTACTCCCTCTATCTCTTCTGTTTTGTCTAGAACCAATATTTACTACTGGCACTCCTAAATAAGCACATTCTCTAATTCCTACACTCGAATTACCAATTAAACAATCAGCATGATGAAGCAAATGTAAAAAATCTTTACCCTCCATATTTTTTAAGAAATGTACATTAGGGAGTTGATGCGTTTCTCTATAAGCCCTAATTCCATTTGATGTTCCATCGGCACCAGCATCAACATTAGGCCAAAACCATAAAGTAGGACGGTTTAATTGATAAACGGCTTCTAATGTTGCTTCAATATGTTTTCTAGAATCTTGATATTCATTAGTTACAGGGTGCTGCATCACCACTAAATAGCCATTGGAAAGGTCAGGACTAAAACCTACTCCTCCATATTTTTCATAAGGATTAAAAGGTAAAGTAGCACTCGCTTCAATTACTCCTTTAGCTAAATCTATTGAAGGACAACCCGTATTAAATACAAAATCTGGATTTTCACCCAATTTAATTACCCTTTCTTTTGCGTTTTCAGAAGCTACAAAATGATAATCAGCCAATTTGGTTATCGAATGTCTAACTTTTTCATCTATATTACCCGTAACCTCACCACCTTGAATATGAGCTAAAGGAATATTCATATAAGAAGCCGCTATAGCAGTTGCCATTGTTTCAAATCGATCAGCAACAGTTACAACCACATCAGGCATTAAATTATCAAATACAGTAGAAAGCTCTAAAATACCTATACCTGTAGTTTTTGCAGCAGCTGTTAAGTTTTCACCTTCTAAAACATTAAATACTTTAGCCGCAATTTCAAAACCATCTTTAACAATGTAATTAATAGCGGAACCATATCGATCTAACAAAGCAGAAGCTGCAACTATTAGCTGAAGTTCTAAATCTGGGTGTTGTTGTATAGCTGATAATACGGTTTTTACTCTACTGTAAGAAGGTCTTGCTGTAATTACAACTGCTATTTTTCTTTTACTCATTTTCCTATGCTTCTTCAAAGGGCTAAAATTAAGTAAAATTTATGGAAATCGTGAGGGTTTGAGAATTTTTATAAAATTGAAATTCTAGGTTAAGTTGAATTTGTCAAATCGATTGAATGCCTGTTCCGAATATTCGGAATCGAGATTACTCCAAATCCGCTTCATTCAAAAAATCCCATTGATTAAGATTTTTATTTAATTTTCTCCCAATAATTTCTTGAAATCTTGCAGCTTCTATACCATAACCTTTTGGTTTTTTTGCTTCTAAATCATCAAAAGTAAGAATATGCCCTTTTGGCAATTCTTTATTAACAGCTAAAGATTTTTCAAAAATAGATTTCAGTACTACAAAATCGCTATTATCGTTTTTATTGATTGGATATTCGTTTGCTAAATAAATAGCATTACAATCATCTACCAATTGTTTTACCTCGTTTAGCGTAAGAGAAGACTTCGCATCGGGACCAAACATACGACGATCAAAAACGACATGAAACTCTAAAATTTCAGCACCTAAAGCTATTGCTGCTATATTAGTAGCAATCTTAGCAGAATGATCTGAAAAGCCAACAGAAACATGATAACGTTCTTTTAATTCTTGAATTACATTAAAACCATACTGCTGGGGTTGGGTTGGATAAGAGGTAGTACATTGTAAAATAGAAAAAGCAACTTTCTTATCTTGTAAAAAAGCAACTGTAGTATCTAATTCAGAAAAACTACTCATGCCTGAAGACAAAATCAAAGGCTTTTTTGTTTGAGCAATTTTCTCTATCAATAATAAATTGGAAACTTCACCAGAACCAATTTTATAATACTTTACTCCTATTTCTTCTAGCCAATCGACAGCCAAATTACTAAAGGGCGAGCATATAAAATCTAAACCTACAGCATCGCAATGTTGTTTAATTTCTTTCCATTGTTCCAAAGTAAACTCCATTCGTTTCCAATAATCAAAGCGAGTAGCATCTTCAAACGAAAATTTTACACGAAATGGTTCATATTTGCTACTTTCAGCCTCAGCAATATGCATTTGAAATTTCACAGCATGTACACCAGTTGTAGCTAACGCATCAATGTAAGAATGTAAAATTCCTAAGCTGCCTTCATGAGCTTGTCCTATTTCGGCAATGTAATAAGGAGTGTTTTCTATTTTCACGTTTGTTCTGTTTTAAACCAATATTTCTTATAACAAAAATCATTAATTAAGATTACAAAAACTATTTTTTAAATAAGCATTTCCTAAATAAGATTTTAAATCGTCTCTATCCAGTTCTTTTAAATCATGACTCTTCCATTTTTGATAAAGCGTTTCAATATGTGAATATAACTTTAATTCATCATCTGCTTCTGACCAATAGGAATAATTAGCCCCTAATAATCGTTTTGTTTCACTATAATATGGACTTAAAAGTAAAATAGGTCTATTTGCACTAACACAATGCGGAAACTTACCTGGTAAAAATGGACTTATTTCGGATTTAGACTCTAAAATAATATTAACCGATACTTGTTCTTGCAATGCCATAATTTCTTTGAAAGGAAAATTTCGACACGCTGCTACTAAAGTTGGAATTTGCTTTTCTAATTCTAATAAATCTTTTTCATGAAACATAGCCGGTCCAACAAACAATAATTGGGAATCATTTTTTGCTTCGGGATAATCTATTAAAAACTTACGATAAGCATTAATTAGAGGTAATGGATTTCGTTGTTCTAATAAATTACCTGCATGAAGTAAGGTAAATTTAGTAGCGTCAAAAAAAGTGGGCAAAGCAACATTTTCTGTATTTAACTCACTTATTTGGTGAGGAATTATAATTCCTGTTTTTAAAAAATCTTTAAAATAACTTCCCATCCATTCTTTTAATAATTGGCTAGGAAAAGCACTATATCGTGCTTTTTGAGATACGGCTCTAAAAAACTTTTCTTTTTGAGCATACCCAGGCTGAATCCAATTAAAAGGTCTTGGGTAATAATGAAACGGAAATGGATCATGCACGTAAGCCATCCATTTATCATGAAGTTCTGACAATTTTAATAAAGCATAATGAGGTCGAAAACTGGCTCCTTTACTTAATGTTAGTACCAAATCGGGTTGAAAATCTTTTTGTTTTTTTACTTCAGAGGCAATGCTGTTAGTATCGTTGAAAAATGTAAAAGAAAATCCAAACCAACTTTCTAAATAAGGGTTCAAATTAATTTTAGTCCATCTTGTAAATAAACGCTCTGTTCTGCTTAATAAATAGAGAAAATTCCATTTTTTTTCTGGAATAGAAATGCAAGGAATCGAATCTAATTGAATTTCCTTTCTCGTATAATGATATACTTGCATATCAAAACCACAAGAAGCTAAATTCTGAATTAAAGCCACATTAGCTTTCGAACCACTACTATCATTTACATCAATAGATTCAACAACTACTAAAATTCTCATCTTCAAGTTATATTTGGGATATAAAATTACAAATTCGTTCCGAAGCTTTTCCATCTCCATAAGGATTATGCGCTTTACTTCTAATTTGATATTGATTTGCGTCTTGCAACAAATGCAAACAAGCAGAAACTATAGCTGATGTATTTGTACCAACCAATTCAACTGTTCCTGCTGCAACAGCTTCCGGACGTTCTGTTGTGTCTCGCATTACTAATACAGGTTTTCCTAAAGAAGGTGCTTCTTCTTGTACACCTCCAGAATCGGTTAAAATAAAATGAGCTTGTTGCATCAAAAATAAAAAAGCGGGATAATCTACTGGTGGTATCAAATGAACATTAGCAATATTACCTAATATACGATTAACCGGCTCTTGTACATTCGGATTTAAATGAACAGGATAAATAATCTGAACTTCTTCACTTGTTGTAGCAATTTCTTTTATGGCCAAACATAGATTTTCAAATCCTGATCCAAAATTTTCTCTGCGATGACCTGTAATTAATATTATTTTTTTAGAAGCATTCAACACCTCCTTTACCATTTCTAAATCAGCACAAGTATAACCCATTTCTAATTTAGAAACCCCTAACTGTAAAGCATCTATAACAGTATTACCTGTTACAACTATATTTTCTTTTAAAATTTTTTCTAGGATAAGATTTTCTGAGGCCCATGAAGTGGGTGCAAAATGATAATCGGCAATTCTACTCGTAATTTGCCTGTTAAGTTCTTCAGGAAAAGGAGATAGCTTGTTATACGTTCTTAAGCCAGCTTCTACATGTCCTACTTTTATACCTTTATGGAAAGCCGCTAACGCAACCATAGAAGAAGTGGTAGTATCTCCATGAACCAAAACCACATTAGGTTGAAATTCTTCTAAAACACCGTCCATAGCGGAAAGAATACGTGAACTTAATTGATTTAAACTTTGTCCTTTTTTCATTAAATCTAAATCAAAATCAGGTCGTATTTCAAAAAAATCCAATACCTGATCTAGCATTTCTCTATGTTGGGCTGTAACGCAAACTTTTACTTCAAAAGGAGTCTTTTGTAATTCATGATACAAGGGAGCCATTTTGATAGCTTCGGGGCGAGTGCCAAAACAAAGTAAGATTTTCATTTGTCTGATTTATTTATTTTTAAAGGTCAAATGTAATATTCATAAATATTACCTACTATTAAAAAAAACATGAATATTTCATGAAAGCATTTTTTTCTTAAGGCTGTAAAGATATAATCTTACCGGCAAAAACGTATAAAATAAATACCATTTTAATTTTCCAATAAAGGATAATTTAGACGTTTCTAATATAGCTGAAAATAATTTATACTCTTTATAATCCAAGGCAATTTGAATAAAATGACGAAGTATTTTACTTGTCAACAACTGTTTTTCTTCCATATTGGCAATGACTAATAAGATGGCATCATTATTAGATTTTTTCCGAATTGGATTATCTGAATAAAACTCAGCTGTATTAGAATTTGGATGTTTTCTATTGAAATACAGTACGTTTTCAATTATAATACCTTCAAATCCTTCTGAGAGAATTCGGGAATAACACTCCCACTCTTCTGCATAAAGTAATTCTTCTCTAAATCGAATAGTTGCAAAACATTTTTTGTGCCATAAAACCGTACATGATGCCAATCCTATTTGATGTGTAATTACATCATACAAAAAAGCAACATTTAACTTTTGTTGGATTTTAGGCTCCTTAAATGAGAATTCTGGAATATTTTTTTCAAATGCTTTTTTTTGATAATGACAAAAAGCCACTTGTTCATTTTCAATAACAGACAAACTAATCTTTAAATTATCTGGATGAATGATATCGTCATCATCAAAGAAAATAATACTATCGCCTTTTGCTAAATCCAAGCCATAATTTCTGCAACCGGGCAATCCTTTTAAATAAGTATTAGGACGCTTTAAAAATTGGAATCGGTTATCTTGTTCTAGTATGGGAGTAAGAACTTCTTTGGTATTATCAGTACCACCATCATCAATAATGATACACTCCCAATCCGTAAAGGTTTGTTGTTGAATAGAATGTAGCGTTTCTACAATAAAATGAGCTCTATTGTAGGTAGCCATTATGATGGTTACTTTTGGATTCATTTGAAAAATGATTTTATTACACGGATTGGTTTCAAAATAAATGTTCCCAATTGATAATCGATACTCTTAAAAATTTTATTTTTTTGTTTTTCTTCTTTTTCTATTTCATCGAACAAATTAGACACATAAGTATCAATATGTTGTGAAAAAACTACTCTGTTTTTGGTATAAATATACTTAAGTAATTCCGCTTTTACCTTATTAGCTCTTGTAGTTGTAGAATTAGCTCTAACTCTATAGTTTAAGTACGGTTTTGGAATAACTGCTGTAATTCCTCCATGAGCTAGCAATCGAATGTAAAACTCCCAATCTTCAAATCCTTTTCTCATTGTTTCGTCATAACAATTTACAGATAACGCATCAGGTTTTCGAAACATTGCACTTCCTGTGGCTCCATTTTTAATTACAAAAGTAGCAATATCACCACCTGAAGGAACAAATATATCTATTGTTTTGCTATCTGTAAATCTTCTTAAATGCGAAGTCACAATTTTAACCTCATCGGAATTTTGTAATATGGCAATAGCTTCTTCACAAAAAGAGGCTTCAAAATAATCATCACTATCTAAGACCAATATAAAATCACCATTTGCAGCTTTAATTCCTACGTTTCTGGCTGTACTTTGCCCTTGATTTTCTTGCGTGATTAACTTTGTTATCTTGAGTTGTAGTTTCTTTAAAACGGCTTTCGTTTCTGCATTTGAACCATCATCTACTATAATCACCTCAGTGTTTGGATACGTTTGGCCCAAGGCAGATTGCACTGATTGCTCAATATATTGAACATCATTATAACATGGAATTACAATAGAAACTAGCGGATTAGAATTCATTTATTTGTTTTTATAAAGTACTTCCCATTTGCTTTCAACAAAAGTTAAGGAATATGTTTCATTAATAAATTTTTGAGTATTTAAACTCATATCTTTTAAACGATTAGTATCATTATATAATTTTTCTATTCTAGACACTACTTCATCAACATTATATTCTTCACAAACAAATCCAGTTACACCTTCATGAATTGTATATTTAACACCGCCTGAATCAAAAGCAATTACAGGCAAACCACAACTTTGAGCCTCAAGAGTTGCTAGTCCTTGTGTTTCTCTTCTTCCATCTGGAAGTGCAACTGCAGTAAGTAAGTACAAATCATGATTCCAAAACAATTCTCTAATTTCGTTTTGATTTTTTTTCCCTAATAGAAACACCTGATTTTGTAATCCAAGAATTTCAATTTGCTCTTCTAACTTTTTTAATTCTTCACCTTCGCCAACAATAGTAAATTCAACAGGAACTCCTTTTTTAATTAATTTTTTAACAATGTCTATTCCGTAACGATGACCTTTTACAGGATCTAATCGACCAACTGTAATTAGTTTTAACTTTTCTTTTTCAAATACCCTATCTTCTATGGGTTTAAAAAAAGTAGTATCAACTCCAACTGGAACAATTGACAATTTTTCATCTGGACAATTAATTTTTAATAATTGATCAGCTAAATATGGAGTGTTAGCTGTTATTAGGTTTGCATAAGTAAACAAATTGTTATAATATCCGTTATTAGGTATAAAACCATTTATGGGAAAAAAAGCATCATGACCATGAAAAGTTACAATAAGTGATGGTTTATAGAATCCGGTGGATTTTAGTAAATCAAGTGGATTTTTATTAGTTCCATACTGAACATGAAAAATATTTTTTTTATCATTAAACTCTTGATAGAATACCCATTGAAAAAGTGAAGACAGACTAAATCCTTTTTGTGTTTTTAAAAAAGAAATAATACTTGTTAAAGAATTAATATTTGAAACTAATAAAACAAACCATTGAATTAATCTAATAAACTTATTTTTTGGAATTTTATAATTCTCTTCAACAATCTTATCAATAAGATTATGAGTTTCAAAAACATCTTTATATAAACCCAAATTTGATGTAATAAATTTATTTACAAGAATTTTTACATCATAGCCTAAATTTAAAGCACATGTAATTTGTGCTACAATAAATGTTTCTGAAGTTAGAGGAAAATCAGCTATTTTAAAAATTATTGTTTTTTTATTCATTATAAAAAATCTTAATAGCTTTTTTTACAAATAGCTGTATACGTAATCTAAACATTTTTAGTCGATGCCAAATATTTTGCTTAGTAAAAAACCAATTATATTCATCTAATATGTTTTTATCTTTTATGTTTTTTAATAAATATTCCTTAGCATTTTCAACATAACTTGTTGTTGCATATTTTTTTGAGTTGATTTTTATATAAGAATCAATTAAAACCCAACTTAAAATAGAATGCCTACATTTTTCTGATGACGAAAAAGTACTTGTATTATCAGTTAACAATCCATATCGATAATAAACCATACCTTCATTTGCATGCACTACTTTATTTGCATTTAATAAAACCCTTGTAAAAAATTCACCATCTTGATTAATCAATAACGACTCATTCCAATAACCACTTTTTAAGATTAAATTTTTATGAATCAAATATACATGAGGCGGAAAAAAAGTGTTAGAATTACCAAAATCGAAAATCAGTTCTAATCCAGAATCATAATTTTTATTGATTTCCTTTTCTTTAGGTTTTACATTAATTAAGGTATCTTTAAAATAATTCCATTTTGAAGTAACAACAACATTCTTAAAATCAGAAGTAAAAGAAATTGTTTTTATTTGAGAATCTAGCAAATCATCTGATATCAAATCATCTGAATCTAGCCACTTTACATATTCACCTTTACTAATTTCAAATCCAAAATTTCTACAAGCATTTGCTCCTTTTATTTTCGTTTCAGGCCGCTTATGATACTGAAATCTAGCATCACTTTTTACATAATCTGCTACTATAGATGCTGTATCATCAGTTGAACCATCATCTACAACAATACACTCCCAGTTGGTATAAGTCTGATCCAGTACACTTTTTAATGTCTCACTAATCAAATTAGCACGATTATAAGTAGGAATTATTATGGAAACTAGAGGATTAAACATAAAGCTTTGTTTTACTAAAATATTGAAATTAAGAAACAATAAGTGTTTCAAAATCAGACGCTAACTCATTTTCAAAAAGAGCTTTATTTTTTTGGATTTTTTCATTAGACCAATTCCACCATTGTAAATCTTGTAATTTAGTGATGGTTGACTCGTCAAAACGATATCCTATAACTTTTGCGGGTGTTCCTGCAACTATACTAAAAGGTGGGACATCTTTATTTACTACAGAATTTGCTGCTACTACTGCTCCATTATGGATAGTTACACCACCTAATATTACACAGTGAGAACCAATCCAAACATCATTTTCAATTACCACATCTCCTTTAGATACTTTTTCATTTTCCCATTTTTCTTTGAAAAAATTTTGACCTATAAAATAAGAAGTAGCTTTTTTATGATTGTGATTATACGTTTGTATGGAAACATTTCTAGCAATAGAACAAAAATTACCAATAGACACATTCCCTTTGACCGCCATTATATCTAAATTTGGTCCCCATAGTGAAGTAAACTTACCCAAACTAATGTTTCCCTCTAAATGACAATGGTTTAATTTACAATTTTCGTTGGCACTAAAATCTCCTATTATTTTAACAGTATCTATAAATGAATTAGGACCAATAAGACACTTTTCTTTTAAATCGGATTGAATAACTTTAGTATTTTCTTCAATAGTTACCTGTCCTCCAATAAAAGAACCAATAATACATACATTAGATTTCAAAACAGCATTTTTACCTATAGTATTACTAGCACTTATAGCTCTTTTTAGATAATTGATTAATTTATGTTTTAAAACCAGCATATTATGAAAACAAATTAGATGTAATTGGTGTATCAAATATAGTATTATTTTCAGGTTCTTCAAGCGCTGCAAGGTAGTTTTTAAATTTCAGTTCAAAATTTTCTAACAGATAGTGTATATAAACCGCTTGTTGTTTTGCCAGCAATTCTGGGAATGATGTGAGGCCAATTTCATTAATAAGCACTGTTTTTAAACCAAAATAAACAGCTTCAAGAGCTGTTCCTGAAGAATGAGTAACATGCAATTTGGCATTTGCTAACAATTGAGGCAATGGATCTTGAGTTGCCTCTTTAATATTGACTTTATCTATCAGATTTTCTTTTTTTAATAACGAAATAATAGCTTCCATTTCATGAAATTGTCTAGGATGCAAACGAATGAACCAAACTTCTTTACCAGAACGAATACATTCTAACAGTTGAGGCGTAAACAATTGATCTAAAGTAATAGGATTGGGTTGTAAACTATATAAAATAAAATCTTTATGCGGATACGATTTACTATTCTTTATCCAATAATCTAACCAAGGATTACCAATTATCTTTAGCTTATAATTGGTATTTTTATGCATCCATTTATTTAAAGCAATGGTGCTATTTTCATCCCAATTCCAAAAAACTCTTGGAAGCACATCATAGCCATTTTCTGGAATATTTGACCAGCTTCCATAACACAAGTGTATATCGGTATGAGGGCCGTGTTGCATTTCAACTGTTACAATTTTTGCCTGATTAGCAGCAACCAATAAGGCATAATTAAATTCGGAATAATAACATAAGAAATGAATTTGTTTTGGCTGTATTTTTTTTAATAGGGTTTTGAAAAAGGTGATTTTTGGTAAAAAAAGATGGATTGCCCAATATTCTAAATTTGATACATCGTTATTCCCAATAAAATCTTTGGTTATTTCATTTTGAGTCAAAAAACTCTTGAATTCAACAAATCCATTCCACTTAAAAATGGCTTTATTATTTTTTGATGGATTCAAATATTGGTAACCTTTATAAAAAGGCTCATAAAAATATATAGCCTCTGAATGGTATTGATTATTAATTATTTGACTTCCATATTCCAAATACAAAGCTTGGTCTTGAATGCCGTGTTGCTCAATAAGCACATCAAAAAAACGATTGAAACGCGAATTGTTATGAGTAACTCGATGAAGATCACCACCTAAAAAAACATAATCCTTTTTTGGTAAGTTTTTTTTCCAAAGTAAATAATGTATAATTTCATTAAGTTTTTGTAATTTTCGTTTAAAACGATAAAGTAAATTACGAATAAGTGATTTTTTTTGAGGCGATATATTTGTCTTATTTTGTGGAGCTTTACCTTCAAATTCCACTTTATTAATAAGATAAAAAAAGAGTTTTATTCTAATTATAGGCCATAAATGTATACCATTAACCTGCCATTCATTAACAGAAAAATCTTGCTCTATTTGAACAATAAAATCTTTTATATCAACTCTATTTTGCATTATTTTTTAGCTAGAATAGATTCAATATAATCTATTCCTAAAATAGTTTCTACAAATTCACGAAAAGCACCTTCACCTCCATTTTTTGAAGTTACAAAATCTACTCTTTTTTTAATGTAATCGCTTGCATTGTTAGGCGCAGCACTAATACCCGCTACATCTAAAAGAGAGAGATCTCCTATATCGTCACCAATGTAAGCTACATCATCTAAAGTAATTTGTAATTGCTCGCAAATAGATTTTGCTACAGAAAGTTTATCCTGAATGCCTTGATATAAAATAGTTATATTTAATTTATCGGCTCTTCTTTTAACAATTTCTGTATCTTCTCCTGTAATAATTCCTACAGGAATATTAGCACTATTACAAAAAAGAACTCCGGCGCTATCAGATGTATTAAATTTTTTCCATTCGTTTCCTGTTTGGTCATAATACATGCCACCATCAGTCCAAACGCCATCAATATCCGTTAAAACTAGTTTTGGTATTTTCATTTATACTATTTTTGAATTATTTGGATAACTTTTATCAACAAAAACGTTTGCTCCTACTACAGAATTTGATCCAATAAAAACATCTCCAACAATTATAGCTCCAGGATATATAATAACATTATCTCCTATTTTAGCCCTTCCTCCATTTTTTTCTCCTAATGTAACTGAATGGTGTAATAAAACATTATCACCTAATTCTGTTCTAGAACCAACAACAGTTCCTATTCCGTGATTAATTTTTAAAGCTTTTCCAATTTGAGCAGTGTAATATATTTCAATTCCTGTTAAGAAAAATCCAAGAGAAGAAAACTCTAAAGCATTTATTTCATCTCCTTTTAAAAATAAATTTCTAGAAACTCTATAAAAAAATGTTGCTAGTAATCCAGGAAAATATTTAATTTTATTAAAATCAAATTCATCACTATAGTATCTTTGATAATCATAAATAAAAAACTGTATCACATTATCCCATTCTTCAATGGTTAATGCATTACAATTTGGTGAGAAAATTGACTTCTCAGCCATAAAACGAATATTGACTTTTATTTCATTTATCATTACATCAAAAAATCTGTATAAATAACTTCATTCTCTGAAATAGTTTCTTTAACTATTTTTCCAATAACTTGATGACGTTCAGCCCATTTAAATCCATCTCCAGGCGATAACATATGTATGTCATCTTCAGTAATAATTGAACCTTTAGCTAATGTTCTTTTGGTAGCAATAGAACGCTCCAATTTTTCTTTAGCAACAGCAGTTTCTGGCACTATAAAAATATCTTCAACTCCCATGGATTGATCTAAAATTCTAATATCTCTTACCATTCGATAAACACCATCAGGACCTAAAGAACCTGCTTGGTCTGTTCCTTTCATACGTCTATCGAGTGTTATGTGTTTTTCTATGATTTTTGCTCCCATTGCAACTGCGGCAACAGGTGTTGAAATACCAATAGTATGATCAGAATATCCAATGACAAAATCCTTATAATTTTTCACTAAGTAAGGAATCGTATTTAAATTTACATTCTTAGGCTCAGTTGGATACTGTGAAACACAATGCAAAATAGAAAGATTTGAATGGTATTGAGTAATAACCGCTATAGCATCATCTAATTCTTTTTTACCTGCCATACCTGTTGAAACAATAATTGGAATTTTAGTTTCGGCTAAAGCTGCTAATAAAGGTAAATTTGTTAAATCTCTACTCGCGACTTTTAACTTATCAGGTGTAAAATAGCGTAAAATAGACAAACACCCAGTAGCACATAAAGTTTCAACAAAGTCTAACCCTTTTTCTTTGGCGTATGAATAAACTTCAAAATGTTCTTCATCGTTTAATTCTAATATTTCTCTATGTTCTCCATAGGTTTTTCCGAAAGAATGAGGAGAATCGTATAACCGTTCCATTTGCGACTTAGACAATTCTTGTTTCAAATCGCGCTTGGTTAATTTAACCGCATCCATTCCTTTTAAAACGTTACCAAATACTTCATCTTTGAATTCTCTTGAAGCTAAATCAATAATTACTTTGGCAAGTTCGACAGAACCATTGTGGTTTTGCCCTATTTCTCCAATAATATAGGTCATTGTATGGAAATTTTTTTTCTGATTATATATTCCTTATTATTAAAAGCATCTAAATAATCTTTCAATTTGATACTATTTCCTTGCGGTAATTTAATTTCTTTAGTGTCATCTACTTTTTCAATAGTATCTAAATTTATTAAAATATCTTTTAAAGTAAACTCTTGAAATTTTTTATTTTCAATTTTATCAAGAACTAATTTACATCTATCATAATCTTCTTGTAAATCAACTGATAAATTTACTAAATGATTATTATTACTAATATCTAAATCGATACTACCCATTCTTATATTTTCATCTTTAAGCACATACCATGTTAAATATTCTGAAAATTCAGTTGTTTCAAGATTTAAATATAATTTCCACAAATAGCTTGTTGAAAAAAGCTCCGCACCAACACCAAAAGGCACATTATTAACCTTAACGTAATCTAGATTGTTTTCTGTTAATAAATCAACCATTTGCTCCATTAAGTAAGGATCTGTAAATGGATTATCGCCAGTTACTCTAAAAATTGCACTTGCCTCTTCATTATATGCCAATGTTAACATTCTATCTATTACAGAAACAGCATCACCTTTAAAAGCAGGGAAACCATTTTTAACAAAAAGATCATACAACGGCTCATCTTCTGTTAAATTTGAAGTTGCTAAAATTGTTCTAAACTTATTTGATTTTGATATTCTGTTATATAAATCAACAATAAGCTCGTTTTCATAAAAAGGCATCAAAACTTTTTGTTTTAATCTCTGAGATTTTAATCTAGCGATTAAAGCTACTACAACATTGTCTTTTTTAAATGACTTTATTGCATTTTCAATATAGTATTCTCCCTGATTTGCCCTTTTTAAAGTATTCTCGTTTGGTAATACTTTTTTATACATTATATTTCTATACTTATGTTCATTTTTCATAGGATGCTTTATTCCGTTTCCTAATGACAAAGTATAATGTTTAATTGCATTTACCATAATGGCAAACTCATGAGGATATAAAGAAACCTGATAATCAAAATTTCTATTATTCCTAGAAGTTGTTATATGCTTTTCTATATAGGCACAACCCTTAGCTAAAATCATTAAAGGTATATTAACAGTATCCAAAGAATGGTCTGCAAAACCAGTTGATAAACCAAACCTTTTATTAAAAGTATCTAAAACATTAAGATTAAAATCTTCAATTTCTGTTGGATAATTACTATACCCAGTAAATAATGCTTCAATTTTATGTTTACCTAATATATTAATGGCAAACTCAACTTCAAACATAGTAGCGCACTGTGTCTCAAGTATAACTTTTACATCAATTTTATCTGCAATTAATTGCAATAAAGGTTTGTTTGTAATATCTGTAGCGTGTAACTTAAGCAACCTAAAACCATAGTTATAACACATTTCTAAAGAAGCCTCTTCTAATACACACGGTATAACCTCAATTTCATTTACTTTACAAAAATCGAATAAGGTTAACCATTGCAATTCTGTAAATTCGGTATCTTTATAAAGTTGGTTTTTTTCGTAATCTGTAACGCAAAATTGATTTACATTCATTACTTGAACTGTAAAATAATCTGCACCGGCTTTTTTTGATTCTAATGCCAGATTAATTAGTTCATCAAAACTTCCATTATGATTAAATGCACTTTCTGCTATAATTTTCATATTAAATCAATTTAATTGATGCTTCCTGAATAAATCCTTTTGGTCTATTCAAAATTCCTGATTTCCAATAATCCCCTCTTATTACTGAAACAACACAAGCATCTGATAGATAATCGATAACTTCATGTGGTGTATTAAAAGCAAGCTTTTCACTAATCATATAAGTTAATGAATAATTTCCTTCTCTAAATTGAAGTTTTGGAATATGTAGTTCTATTTTACCTTTCTCCGCAATTTCAGAAAATTGAGTACCTAATTCATCTGTTGCAATAGTAGTAACCAATTCATCATTATCGTTTTTGAATTGAACAACAACAGTTAATTGTTTTGGATCAATATATTTTGATTTAGTATAATCAAAACAAATACAATATTCTTCTCCTGAATGTAATTCTGCTACTCTGATGCCTTCTTTATTTTCAACATAAATAGCATTAACCAAAAGCTTTTTATTTCCTTTTCTATCTTCCCTTTCCATTACGGGTTTTAAAGCGGTTTTATAGGCATCATCTAAATAATAGTTTATGGCATCTTCGCTATTTCCGTTAAAAACTACCCTTCCATGCTCTAAAACAATCCCTTTCGTACACAAGCTCTTCACTGCCGCCATATTATGACTCACAAACAATACCGTTCTTCCTTCCCCTTTACTTACGTCGTTCATCTTACCCAAGCATTTCTTTTGGAACTCGACATCGCCTACTGCCAATACTTCGTCTACGATTAAAATCTCCGATTCTAAATGAGCAGCTACGGCAAATGCCAAACGCACGTACATTCCTGAAGAATATCGCTTCACTGGCGTATCTATGTAACGCTCAACACCAGAAAAAGCAATGATTTCATCTAACTTTCGGGTGATTTCATGCTTGCGCATGCCCAAAATAGCTCCATTTAAATAAATATTTTCTCTCCCTGTCATCTCAGGATGAAAACCCGTACCTACTTCTAACAAAGAAGCAATTCTTCCTTTAGTATAGATTTTACCCGTTGTAGGTTGTGTCACCTGACTTAATATTTTTAATAAAGTAGATTTACCAGCACCATTACGACCAATAATCCCTACAGAGTCACCTTGATTAATTTCAAAATTGATGTCGCGTAAACTCCAAACATAATCGCTTTCGCCTTTACTAGCTCTGTCATTCGCTTCCCCAATTTTTAAAAAAGGATCTTCCTTCCCACGCAGATTATACCACCAACGCTTCATATCATCTTTCACGGTTCCCGTTCCCACGAGTCCAAGACGATATTGTTTGGAAATATTTTCTGCTTTTATTACTACTTTACTCATTATTTATTCAACATTCGTTAATCAAAATTCAACACAAAAAAACCTGAAACCTGAAACTCGTTTAAGTAAAACGACTCTGTGTAGCTCTATTCAACATTACCCACTTCAAAAAACCTCCGTGAATCTCTGTGCAAAAAAATCAACATTCAACATTCGTTAATCATCACTCAATATTAAAATTACCCCGCTACACCCCTAAAGTCCCCTCAAGGGGACAATTCATTCTAAGATTTTTTTACTTTAACTCATTTCAATTAGAAAATCCGTATCCACCAGCTAAATCAGAATCATCTGCGTTCCAAAAAATTCAACATTCGAAAACCTGAAACTTGAAACCCACTAAACCGTATCCATAAACGTCTTCTGTGTCTTATTAAACACCAAAACTCCAATTGCTAAAATAAATACTGAAAATAGCGATGGATAAACTAAATCTGAAATTGTAAACTCTCCCACTCCTAAATACGCAAATCGCATGTAATTAAACAATCCTACCAACGGATTTAAATTTACTACCCAGGAATAATTAACTGGAACCGAAGAACTAGGATATATTACAGGAGTAGCATACATAAACAATTGTACACCAAATCCAATCAACTGATTCAAATCTTTATATTTTGTGGTCATCGAAGACAATATCAAACCAATTCCCATGGAAATCAAAGCCATTAATACAATTATGATTGGAGTTAAAAATATCCAACTATTAGGCTGAATTTTATTTTGAATATAAAAATAACTTACAAAACCAATAAATAACAGAAACTGAACCCCAAACTTCATTAAATTGGAGATTACTATGGTAAGAGGCATAATCAATCTAGGAAAATAAACTTTTCCAAAAATACCTGCATTTGCATTAAATACACCCGAAACACTTGTTAAACATGTGGAAAAATAATTCCACAATGTAATCCCTGCCATGTAAAAAACCAACTTAGGAGCTCCATCTGTTGAAAGTTGAGCTACGTTTCCAAAAATGATAGTAAACGTAAAAGTAGTTAATAAAGGCTGAATAAAAAACCACAAAGGACCTAATATAGTCTGTTTGTATACTGTAACAAAATCCCTTCGCACAAACAGGACTAATAAATCCCTATAGTGCCAAAGTTCTTTCAGATTAATATCCAAAAGAGAATGTTTAGATTCAATAACCGAATCCCAATGCTCAATTGTTGTGTTTTTTTTATTCATTAATTCCTATTAATAGTTAAGTCTATTTTAAACAAAACCTAGCGCTCAAAATTAAACTTTTTTAACAGAAGCACAAATCTTTATTTAACAAACTCTGTTTTGTGAATTTAAAAATCAAAAATAAAGTTTAAATCTTAATCTAAATTAAAATGAAATAACTGAAACTTCGGTCCAAAACTTCACACTCTGTGACTGTGCAAAAAAACTTTGTGAACATTTTGCATCCATTATGTATTTTAAGGCAAACTCCTCTAAAAAACAGAAACACCCCCTTAAATCTTAGTGAAAATTGCAATATCTCAACTACACTCATTGTAAAAACTTCGTGAAAATTATACCTTTCCTTGTGTCCTTAGTGGTTAAACATTTAAAAACAAAGTAAAACGTCTTATTTCATAAAAACTAAAAATAAAATGTATAAAATATTTATTAAATCCCATTAAGCGACGTAAAACGAATAAAAAAACTAATTAATTTTACACAAAAATTTATTCTTCATGGCAAAAGTAATCGCACCTTTCGAGATTGTAGGAACAATTGACAACTTAAATTTTTACAAAGCTTCAGAACAAAATCTAGTTAGAGAAAAAGGAAATTCTGGAATTTCAAAAGAACAATTCGCTAACAATCCCATTTTTAACCCAATCAGAGAACACGGAACAGAATTTGGAAGCTGTGTTATCAAATCAAGAATTTTTAGATTATTAGCAAAACAATTCTATGACAAAGCTAAAGAAGTATCATTCGCAGGAAGAGTAAACCAATTACTTTTCGAAATTTTAGAAGAAGATACAACAAACAAAAGAGGAGAAAGAAAACTTGAAATCGGAATCCAAACTCCAGAACTAGATGAAATACTCGTGAATTTTGAAGGCAACAGATTGAGACCCTTACAAAAAATACTTAAGAAAAAAATCAATTTCGATTGGACAAAAAACAACATTGAACGTACAACTATTGAGATAGAAAAAGACATTATATAGCCAGAACCAGAAGCAAATCAAATACATTTTCAATTGGCAATTGCCAATTGGAACTATGAAGAAGATAAATTTGAAAACAAATACAGTAATGAAATTATAATTGAAAAAACAAATGAAAAAATAGACATAACATTCATATTAGACAAACTACAAACAAAAAATTTGTGGATAGCTTACCTCTTTATTGGATTTTCAAATAAAGAGAGAAGAAAAACTAAACTACTTCATAAAAAATGGAATACAGCCACCATTATTGGAATTAAAAATTTTCAATAATGAACTCTTTGAGGTAATTAATTTTAATCATAAACTGCATAAACTCTATTTATTAAACAAATTAAGCATCAGATATGTTTTATTACAACAATAATATCGTAATTTTGAAGCGTATTGCTAACTAATAAATTAAGGTATGTTTTGGATTTCTAAGAAGAAAGTTTTCTGGAAAGACTTGTGGGAAAATGGTTTTATTGATATTCACAACCATCTCTTGTGGGGAATTGATGACGGTTCTAAATCGTTAGAAGAAACAAGAATACTTTGCAACGCGATGCAAGAATTAGGCATTACAGAAGCTATTGCTACTCCTCACACCTATCCTGGGCAATGGAACAACACCACTTCTGATATAAAATTAGCGTATTCCAATTACATCCAAAACAATAATGACAAATTTATAAAAGGCGTTTCGAGCGAATACCTTGCAGAAAGTTATTTAGAAAATTGGGCAGAAGAAAACAACCTACTTTCCTTGCCAGGAAAATTCTTGTTAATAGAATTTTCAATGTTATTTGCTCCAACAGAGCGAGTAATGGAAACGCTTTTTCAACTAAAATTAAAAGGATTTAAATTAATTTTAGCACATCCTGAACGTTATTTATATTGGAAAAATAACATTTCAGCTTTTGAACGCTTAAAAACTTTTGATTTATATTTCCAAATGAACAGTCTATCCCTTCTTGGTTATTATGGACCGGAAGTAAAAAAACTAAGCCATGAGTTACTCGATTTAGAAATGTATAATTTTTTAGGCACTGACACCCATAGAATAGATCACTTAAAGTACACTAAGGATACACCATTACACATTAAGCCTAAAAACAAGACACAAATTGAAGAACTAATAAAGGCAAATCAACAATTTTATACAATTACTTTTTAATAATTTTTCGTATCAATTGCTTGAATTTTTGAAATCGAGTGGCTAGAACTGCATTAGCGCCATATCCATATCCATATCCATAATTATAATGATACGAATAGGCATATCCTTTACCATATCCTTCATTTTGTCCAATATTATTAAAAACAATAGAGGTATTACCTATTTTATTTTGCTTTTTTAAATTATTGATGTAAGGTAAAATTTGTTTATCAGTATAGTTGGCTTTGATTAAATAAAGAATAGCATCTGCATACTTAGTAATTATGGTGGTATCTGCCACTAACAAAGTAGGTGCCGTATCTACAATAACATAATCATAAACTCGCTTCAATTCTTCCAATACTTCCTCTAGTTTTCCATTCGATAAAATTTGAGTAGGATTGGGCGGTATATCACCCGAATAGATAATATCGATGGCGATATCATTTATAACTTCATGAGTAACACAATCGGTAAATTTAACTTCATTACTAATTAAAATATTAACCAAACCATGTTGCCCTTTTTTCGTTCGTAACGCCTTATGCAATTGGGGATTTCTCAAATCAGTCCCCACAAGTACAACTTTTTTTCCAAGTGAAGCGAGGGTTAAAGCTAAATTTGAAGCCACAAATGTCTTTCCCTCTCCTTTAATTGTAGAAGCCACAAAAATCATTGGACTTTTCTTGCTATTGATTGGAATAACAAAATTTAAATTAGCAACTAAAATTCGAAATGCCTCAGATAAAATAGAACGATCATTTTTATGAATAATTTTACCTCTATCTTCAATAAATGGAATTTCTGATAAAATAGGAATACCATCAAGCCCAACTTCAATAGTTTCCTTTCGATGGATTTTAGTATCAAACAAATAATAAATAAAAATCAAAGCAAAGGGAATTAACAATCCTAACGAGATTCCTAATAAATAAGCAACACCTCGTTTAGGAGATAAGGGAGTAGTATTAGCGATGGCCTCATCAACAATTTTTATAGATGGATTAGTAATCGCTAAATTGATACTAGCTTCTTCTCTTTTTTGCAATAATAACAAATACAAGGTTTCTTTAATTTTTTGCTGGCGTTCTATAGCACGAATGGTCTTTTCTTGATACGGTATTGCAGCATATTGATTCTCTTGCAAAGTATTAATTTTATCAATATTCTGAATCTTAGAGGCTAGTACTTTTTGATACGCTTGTAGAGAAAACTGAATAGAAATTTTTAAATTATTTTGAACGTTAATAAACTTTGCTACACTAGGATGGTTAGCCCCCCCATTAGTAATTACTCTTTGTGCTTCTAGAACAACCTCATTATATTGTTTTACCAACTCATTTACTCGCATTTCCTCTAACCCTATATTAGTAGGCAATAATTCATTATTCTTTACTTCTTTTAAAGCAGCAATGATAATATCACTCAAAACCGATTGAGTTTTTGCTAATTCATACTCAGAAAGTGAAGCTGTTTTAGTAGCCAATAAAGTCCCAGCATCACCTTCAAGAAAAGAAAGCTTTTCATTTCTTTTATAATTGGCCTTATTCAACTCAATACTATCCAACTCTCTGAATAAAAATTCAAATCGTGTATTGACAAAATCAATAGTTTTCTTAAAGATACGTTGTCGATCTTCTCGTCCGTCTCGATCAAAAACATCTGTCAAGGTATTTAAAATGGCATTATTTTTTTCAATTAACGGACCTTTTGTAGAGATCTCCAACAACTCACTTTCTTCACCTACTAAACTTACTTCAATTTTGCTTTTTAAACGAGATACTGCGTCATTTAAAGAAACTTTATGAACCTTGATGGTTTTAGATTTTTTATTTAGAACAATAGGCTTTAGAACTTGCATCGCAATTCCATCTATGTCATAAATGGTATTATATTCTCTTTTTTTGTTATCCTGGTTCCAATAATAGCCTAAATTATTGTAAGTAATTTGCCAAGATCCTTTAAATTTATTTATTTTCTCACCATCACCTAACCAAAGTATGGTTGGAATATTCTTCCCATATTCCTCAGCAATTCTAATATTTCCTTCCAAAAAATACTGATTGTAGAGCTGTAATTCATGAACAACCTTTTCCAGCAAACGATTCGATTTAATGATTTCCTTTTCATTCTCGATATTAATCTTACTGCGCATAAAAAAATTCACCCCACCCGTAGGCATTTTAAAATCGGAATTAGAATCATCTAGCAATTTAATAATGGTTTTAGACTGATACACATTATTTTGATACCTTAAATAGATATTTACACCAACTGAGGCAACAATAACACCTAATACAAACAAATACCAAAAGGGAAGATATTTAAAAATCTCACTTTTTAAATCAAACTGTTCTTGCTTATTTTCGTTAACTGATATGGGATCCATTTAAGAGAGATTAAAGGCGTTGTATTAGTATAAATGAGGACAAAAGAACTGAAATAGTGCCTAATAAAGTACCTGCATTCCCAATAATTCCTGCTGATTTAACTTTTGCCGTATTAGGAGCAACTATTATGACATCATTCGGCTTTATAAAATAATAAGGAGAACTCATCCAATTTTTCTTGGTTAAATCAATTTCCCCTATTAGTTGTTGATTATTTTCCAATCGTATAATTTTAATTCTTTTTCGTACCCCATTGATATTCAAATCACCTGCCAAACCTAAAGCTTGCAAAATAGTGAGGTTGTTCTCATAAAAAGTATAGGTTCCTGGAATACGTACTTCGCCTAAAATAGTCACTTTAGCATTTACGATACGACACACAACAATTGGATTTTTCAACAATTGCTTCGATTTTAAGGCCTCTTGGATTTTGGCTTCAACTTGGGTATAATTCAAACCTGTTACTTCAATCTCCCCCAACACAGGAATGTTAATTTTCCCTTCATTGGACACCAAATAACCCTGTAAAAGTAATTGAGTTCCTTGTGGACTTTGTTGCATTGAAGCTAAATTATATGGCATAGCCAATTCCATATCTTCAACAGTTATTTTTACACTTAAAATATCATTAGGTTGTACAACAACATCCGACCATTGAAAATTAGTATTTTCATTGGCTTTTAAATCATTTAAATAAAGTATGTCTTTTTTAGCTACACATGAAGAAAGCAACACCAGAATTCCCATTAATTGAAGTACAACTCCTCTTTTCATAAATTTTATTTTATTTACAAATATAGCGTAATTTAATAGAATCAAAAATATTTTTAAAGGAGAAGCAAAGGAATTGCAAGAGTGCTATATTTTAGGAATCATCTAATTAGATTTTTATTAAGCACGGTTTCATTTTAACATACGTTATATTGAGAAAGTCACAAAGAGTCCGATGTTTCGAACCAAAGGTTCGAATGTTGCACTTTTCATAGTTCATACAATCTTTTATGAACTTTTTATTTTCTATAACTCACTTCAAAAAACTTATATGACTTATATGTTTAATTTTTAGAATTGTTCTAGCATTGCACTATTCTTAATGCACACAAAACTAAACGCAGAGTTTGTCATACTGCTAAGCATTTATTTTATAATTGATTAATTCATTTTATGAATAAAGGCTTTAATTGAAGAAGTTATGGCGTTCTACTTTTTTTTGAGTTTCAGGACTTAATTTGTTATTGCAATTGAATTTATTATTGAAATTGTTATTGATTTTGATTTTGTTATTGATTTTGTAATTGAAATTGAACTTGTTATTGAAATTGATTTTGTTATTGAAATTGATTTTGTTATTGAAATTGAACTTGTTATTGAAATTGATTTTGTTATTGAAATTGAACTTGTTATTGCAATTGAATTTAAGCTTACACTTTATAATTATCCATATACCGATCCACATCAAAAGGCAAAGGAAACAAAGTATAAAAAATAATTGTAACATCCATTAAAACCGAACGATGACTCAAATACCACCTATTAATACGCACTTTATCAGGCCAAATAATTTCATCGTTATAACGTTGCGAATCAACTTGACGTTCTAATAACAATTCTTCATTTCTATATTTCAATGAAGCTAAGCCTGTAATTCCAGGTTTTACTTCCAAAATAATAGCATCAGCTCCTTCCAACCGATCAGCATACCCAGGAACATCAGGCCTTGGACCAACCAAAACCATATCACCTTTTAACAAGTTATAAAGCTGCGGCAATTCATCCAACTTCGTTTTTCTCAAAATTGTCCCAAAAAAAGTAGGCTTAGACCCGTCTTTTGTAAAGGTTCTAAATTTATATAGGGTAAAAGGAATCCCTTTGTAACCTATTCTTATTTGTTTAAATAGCATTATCCGTTTTTCCTAGTTCAAAATTTCCTATTCTAAAACATAAATTCTTCAATACAAACCTTGTACCCTTTGCGCCTTACTTGAGTTCATATACGTTAAAAATTCAAAAAAAAGTGCAACGCCTCTTCACCTCTCTCTCAACAAAACCAACCCATATATCTCTGTGCATCTCTGCGCAACTCCATGCATCTCCATGCATCTCCGTGTAACAAAAAAGCGCAACGCCTCTACCTCAACACCATCCCCCTTGATAAAACTCCGTGCATCTCTATATTACTCCGTGTACCTCTGTGCAACAAAAAAGTGCAACGCCAAAAAAAATTGCAACGCAACCCTTGTGCGCCTAGTGCCTTCCCCGTGTCCTTAGTAGTTAAACATTCAAAAAAGTGCAACGCCTCTCTACCTCAACACCATCCCCTTCATAAAACTCCATGCATCTCTATATTACTCCGTGTACCTCTGTGCAAAAAAAAGTGCAACGCCAAGAAAAAGTACAACGCAACCTTTGTGCGCCTAGTGCCTTCCTTGTATCCTTAGTGGTTAAACATTCAAAAAAGTGCAACGCCTCATCCTCTCTACCTCAACACCATCCCCTTAATAAAACTCCGTGTATCTCTATATTACTCCGAGTAACTCTGTGCAACAAAAAAGTGCAACACCAAGAAAAAATGCAACACTCTCCCTTGAGCGCCTAGTGCATTCCTTTTGCCCTTAGTGGTTAAACAAATCCATTTCCAAAAAAAACTCCAACAACCTCTGCAATTCTTTCTCTATCAGAATCCGTTAAATTAGAACCCGAAGGCAAACACAATCCATTTTCAAACAAACCTTCAGCTACATTGGTACCATAATAAGGATATTTCTCAAAAATAGGCTGTAAATGCATAGGCTTCCATAAAGGTCTAGACTCAATATTACTAGCCTCAAAAGCAAGCCGCAAAGCCTCTCTTTGTTCATACGAAGCTAAAACAATCGCACTTAACCAATGGTTAGAAAAATAATCATTAGAAGGCTCTTTCAAAACAGAAACAGCAGTATTCGTTTTAAAAAGTTCTTGATAAAAAGAATGCATTGCTCTTCGTTGCGCTACACGTAAATCAATAACTTCCATTTGACCACGCCCTATTCCGGCACAAATATTACTCATTCGATAGTTGTATCCAATTTCTGAATGTTGGTAATGAGGCGCTTGATCTCTGGATTGTGTCGCAAAAAACACAGCTCTGTCTTTATAAACTTGAGTAGCACAAACTAAAGCACCACCACCTGAGGTGGTAATTATCTTATTCCCATTAAAAGACAATACACCAAACGTACCAAACGTACCGCACTTTTGTCCTTTGTAAGTACTTCCAAGTGCTTCGGCACTATCTTCAATAAGAGGTATTTCATATTTTGTTGAAATCGCAACAATCGCCTCTACATTAAAAGGCATACCATACAAATGCACGCCAATAATAGCTTTTGGTTTTTTTCCTTTAGAAATTCTATCTAAAATAGCCTGCTCTAAGGCAATAGGACACAAATTCCATGTTTCTTTTTCACTATCTATAAAAACTGGAATGGCACCTAAATATAAAATAGGATTAGCAGAGGCGGAGAAAGTCATCGTTTGACAAATCACCTCATCACCCGCATTTACACCAGCCAAAATTAGAGCCAAATGCAAAGAAGCTGTTCCAGAACTTAAAGCAGCAACAAATCTATTCGCGCCTACATAATTTTCTAAATCATTTTCCAAACCTGTTACATTAGGTCCCAAAGGGGCTACCCAATTCGCATCAAAAGCCTCCTGAACATACTTTTGCTCGTTACCCCCCATGTGCGGAGAAGATAACCATATTTTAGATGGATTCATTTCGTTAATTTATATACACAAATATAGTGTTTTTAGTGAATTTCCAAGAGGGTTGCATAGTGTTTTTCAACAAATCAACTAGCGAAGTTTTAATTTAAAATAAGTAATGCTATTTTACAAAGAAAACACATTACTATTGATTTTAGTAAAATCAAAATAAGCCTAAAACTAGAACTTACGTTTTTACAATAGATTGAATTCGAAAACCACGAGAAACACCATCAAAAAACTCCTTACATCTCAACACAAAACTCACAACACAAAACAAACCTATTCCCTTCTCCCTTTCCACTTTTCACTTCTCAATTCCCTCTTCCCTCTTCCCTCTTCCCTCTTCCCTCTTCCCTCTTCCCTCTTCCCTCTTCTCACTTCTCACTTTTCACTTTTCACTTCCCCACCCCTACCATCTTTCCAATATTTAAGACACTCCCTCAAGTATCCATTCATCAAATTTAATGAAGACAGCGAAGGAAAAGCAAGTCCATTGTATTCGTGCGGACCTTGTTTTACTTTGAAGCTAGAAGGAGCAGAAATGGCTTTTATTCCAGCTTTTTGGTAGAGCATTACTGCTCTGGGAAGGTGCAGGGCATCGGAAACAACGATTACGTTTTTATGATTACCAAATTTCTTAACAAAAGCAGCTACCTCCTCAGAAGTGTTGGAAGGGGTAGTCAACATTTCAATATTTTGACTCGGTATTCCCAATTCAATAGCGGTCCTTCTGGCAACAGACGCTTGAGTCTCTAACCCTAAACTAGAATAGGCGGAAGTAACAATTTTATAATGAGGGAGCGACTTAGAAATACGAATAGCTTCAACCAATCGAGTAAGAGTTGCCGTACTTAATTGTCCTGTTGCTGGAAGTCTGGGATCTAAACTATAGCCAGCTCCTAATACATGTAAGTAATACGTTTTGGTAGTATCTAAAAGTTTTGGATTACAAACAATTACTTTTGCCTCGTATGCCGCAACTAATTTTGCTGGAACAAATTGTGTGCTAACTACCAAGAAAATAGTTACCCAAAGAAGCAAAGCAATTCTTATTTTTTTAAAACCAACACGATAAGCGACTCCCAATAAAAAAAACACCCCTAGCAATAAAATATTACTAAGGGTTATCATATCATATAGTTTGGAAAACATGACTAAAATTTAAGATATTAATACGACACTGTTGAATATAGGTATAAAAATCACTCTGAGATTCTTCATCTAAACGTCAATTCGAGTGTTTTTTTTTACGGAGTTATACGAAGCAAAAAATGTATCGAGAATCGTTTTAACACAAAAGCAATACTACCAACTTCACAAAAAACAATCCCAATCAAGGTCTTTTTTAGAAAAAGGCGCACCATGCCCCGCTAAAACTATATCGGTATCCACTAAACGCTGTCTAATCTTATCGATACTGAGCTTTGCAGCAACTTTATTCCCACTTTTAAGTTTTGTAACCACTTTAACTTGTGGTATCAATGCATCTCCGGTAAAACAAAAATGTTGAAATTTAAAAGACAAACAACCTTCGTTATGACCAGGAGTAGCTATCACCGTTAAAAATTGGTTTTGAAACAAATCCAAGGTCTCATTTTCATAGAGAACAACCACATTATCACCCGAATAGGCAACAGGAGTTCCGTGATAAAAAGACAAATTAAGCTTACTATCCGCTAAAGCTTCTTGAGTATAGGGAGAGCAGTAAATACTACAATTGGGAAACTTTTCTAGGACATAATGAATATCGGCTATATGATCATAATGCGCGTGAGTTAAAAATACTGCCTTTAAGTATTGATCTTGTTGTAAAGAAGCAATAGCGTCTTTTGCATTACCTAAATCAACCAAATAGCACGCTTGTTCTTGTTCAACAGAAATAAGGTACGTATTGGAATGATAGGGTTCTAAAATAAATTGTTGAATTCTTATAGCCACTTACTGTGCATTAATTACCATCATTTTCTCTTTAAAACGATGAAAAACAGTAGTATTATCCGTTACATTTTTATCCACTATCATACCAGCAGCCACCGTATTTTTGTTTCCCAAAGTTATGCCTGGCAAAACGACCCCATTAGTCCCAATAAAATTTTCCTCTCCTAAAACAGCAAACCCCCCGGTAACTACTTGTGGAGAAAGAAAATTATAAGCTTCAATGGTAGTATCATGACCAATGGTGCAACGCGAATTGATCAAATTAAAATCCCCAATTACCGCTTTAGGGCCAATTGAAACGTTATGAGAAATCACACAACCTACTCCAATTTTTGCCGAGGGTGAAACCAAAGCTGTAGGATGAATAATGGATATAAATTGGGCTTTTTTTTGCAACAACTCCTCAATAATGGTTCGTCTATATTTCATATTCGCAATGCCCATTATATAACCAACATCATTTCTAACTTGATGCGCTTGTATGGTTCCTAAATAAGGAAAACGGTATTGGTATTGATGGTAATTTGCTTCACTATCATCTATTAATCCAACAATTTCCCAATTTTGGGAGCTAGTTGTTACCGATGTATGATTCATGTAGATCAAATAGTCTATCAATTCTGCAGCATGTCCTCCTGCACCAATAATAATTATTTTATTCATATTATCTTGCGGTATAACCTCCATCAACCACTAAATTAGTACCTGTAACCCAACGCGATGCTGGACTTAATAAATAAACACAAGCGTTGGCCACATCTTCTGACTTCCCTAATCCTAGTGGATGATAACTTTTTATTTTAGTATAAGCTTCTTCATTTTGACTGTAAACCGCATTGGCACTCATAGGAGTTTCTACTACGCCGGGTAAAACACAATTGACGCGAATATTTTTATTGGCCAATTCCAAAGCTAAAGATTTAGCACCTGCCACTAAAGCACCTTTTGTTAAACTATAGGTTGTTTTTCCTAATTCACCTACAACTCCCATGACTGATGCAATAAATACGATACTCATTCCTTCAGGATTCACATATTTTGATTTGGTCAATAGTTTTGTAATATGAATAGCTGCATACACATTGGTTTCAAAAAAAGGATGCAACTTTTCTGGAGTAATATTACGAAGGGGCAAAGTAGTAGAAATCCCTGCAGCATGCACTATACCATCCACTTGTTTTTTGGTTTCTAAAACTTTTTCAAGTTTCTCGGCAGTTGAAGTATAATCTGTAATATCGGTTGCTAAAACAACGTAATTATCATTCGATAGCATAGAAGCGGTTTCTTGTAATCGTTCTTCAGAGCGACCTATTAAAATCACAAAGGCTCCCATTTGATTTAAGGTTAAAGCACATTGACGGCCTATTCCAGAGGAAGCTCCTGTAACAACTATTGTTTTATGCGAAAGCGAAAAAGGATTTTTAATCATTATAATTCTACTAAATTACTAATACAACAATCCTCAACATTGATTTGTGCCGTTGCCCATGACATCCCCACTCCAAAACCACACAACATGAGTTTTTTTGAACCCGCTAATTTATTTTGCAATTGACTCGCAATAGTTAGTGGGATAGAAACCGAAGAAGTATTCCCAAACTGGGCAATACAAGAAGGCACTTTTTCTAAATCTAATTTTAATTTTTTGGCCAAATAGGCATTCATATAATCATTGGCTTGATGGAAGATAGTAAAATCTATGGTTTCATTGGTATTGCCTGATTTTTCTAAAACCGATTTAAAGTTTTTTGGAATTTCACTCAATACAAAATTAAACACATCCGCACCATTCATATAGCCCTGTTCGTCGGTTCTGATGTTGCCATATTCGTCTACTACTTTTTCGGTAAGTGTTTCCACCGAGCTTGGATTTCTGTAGCCTCCTGCGTCCATTTTAATTAAATCGGATAAGGACCCATCTGAATTCAAAGAGAAAAAGCTTTCTCCAAATTTATCGTTTCTTTCTATCAAAGCAGCGACACCCCCATCTCCAAAAAGAAATGCGGTTTTTCTGTCTTTTGGCGAATAGACTCTAGAACGGGTTTCTCCATCTAATAGTAACGCTTTTCTAAAGCCACCAGATTGCATCAACCCATACACAACCGATAGTCCATAAATGAATGCCGAACAACCTAAACTAATATCAAAAGCAGCGGTGTGTTTACCTAATCCCAAACGATGTTGCAAAATAATTGAAGTAGCTGGCATCTTATAATCAGGGGTTTGCGATACAAAAATTAATAAATCAATTTCTTCTTTATTAATAGCCATGTCCTGAATTAATTGTTCTGCTGCTGCAAAACACAAATCGGAAGCACACATGCCTTCCGGTGCAAACCGACGCTCTTTGATACCCACTTTGTCTACGATCTCTTTTACATCTTCTTTATCAAAATACAGGGTATAATTGTAATTGTCAATCGTATTTTTAGGAACTGCTGCAGCTAGACCCGTAATTCCAATATTAGTAAACGATAGATTTGCCATGGGAAATTATTTAAGCTTGCGTTCTTTTGTTGATTTCGTTGTATAAATCAGCTAACGTAATTAAATTTTTAAATACTTCGTCTTCAATAACAATATTATACACATCATCAATTTCGGCAATCAAAGACAATCTTGCTAAAGAATCCCATCCATCATAGTCGCGAAATGCATCTGTTATTTCAATGGTTCTATCTTCAATTTCAAGCACATCTGAAATCATTTCTAAAAATTTTGCTTCCATGTTTATTTTATTTTATTTTATTTTAATTATTACCTTTAAAAGGTTCCATTGTTACACTGGTAGTACTAGAAATACCTTCTCTTACAATTACCTTTTTCAAAGTTAACCATAAAATTTTGATGTCCAATAAAATACTAATATTATCCACATACCATACATCATATTCGAATTTTTGATCCCATGCAATAGCATTTCTTCCGTTTACTTGTGCCCAACCAGTGATACCAGGTCGCACTTCGTGTCTTCTTGCTTGTTCTTTTGAGTACAAAGGCAAATACTTAACCAACAAAGGACGAGGGCCTATTAAACTCATATCCCCTTTCAAAACATTAATTAATTGGGGTAATTCGTCTAAAGAAGTACTTCTTACAAATTTTCCTGCTTTAGTTAATCGTTCTTGATCAGGAAGTAAATTACCATTAACATCCCGCCTATCACTCATGGTTTTAAATTTAATTAACTTAAAAATCTTTCCGTTTTTTCCTGGTCGATATTGAGTGAAAAACACAGCATTTTGACTTGCCATCAATAAAACAGAAACCCCAATAAATAAAGGGATGGAAATTAAAAAAATTATCATTGTGGCTAGTAAATCTACTACTCTTTTTAATCCTTTATTATACATTATAAAAATTGGATTGCGTTTTCTTTTGTAAAGTGATTAGAGGCTCTTTTTGCATTCTCACTATAGGTTGTATAGTTTTCTTTGTCCTTCTGAAGGTTATAAATGAAATTTTTTATTTCATTCAATTCTGTTGCTTCATACGCTTGCCCACAATTGTTTCTTGTTAATAAATTTGACAAAGCTGATTGTTTAGAACAAATGGCCAAAATTGGCTTACCGACTGACAATAAATTGAATGTTTTACTTGGAATGCTTAAATCAGCCGCTCCTTCGTCTAAGGTCACTACATTTAGATTCCCCACTTGCATATTATGGGGTAATAATGCTATAGGTTGCCATGGCATCAACTTGATATTGGTTAACTTTAGGTCTTCTATTAACTTGTTTATCAAATCATATTTATGACCTCCGCCAATAATTAAAAAATAAAAATCAGACTCATTCTTAAATGCATTGGCTAGCTCAACCAACTTTTCAATTGGATGGGTTTTCCCTAAATTGCCTGAGTAACATATTATAAATGCATCGTTAGGAATTCCTAATTTTTCAAAAATTAAATTTTCACTGCGATCGATTTGTGGAAAAAATTCATTGTTGGTCCAAATAGGAACTACCTTTATTTCCTTTCCTCCACAATATTTTGATGTTTCCTTGGCCAATTCAGGTGTTAGTGTATAGATTGTATTCGCACTTTTAAATATATTTTTTGTAAAATGGATGAACATTTTATGCACCCAACCTTCTTTAGAAAGATAATTAAAATTCACCAATGCATCTGGATATAAATCATAAACCAAAACATCGTAAGACACTTTCAAAAGATAAGGTACTAATGGAGCGCTAGGCGGATTAGTAATAGCGATGATTCTTGCATTTCTGTATTTGAACAATACAATAAAAAACATCTGCAACGTTGCTACAAACCAAGTAAATATCCTTTTTAAGGAACTTGACTTATCATATTTAATAATTTTATGCCATTTATAATCCTCGGAGAGCTTTGTTTCTCTTTCCACAATAGAACCCGCAATAATAACACATTTTTCATATTTTTTAGATAAAGCATCCAGCATATCAATTTGCAAATAACCAGATGCTTGATCTAAAATGACCACTGTTTTATTTTCAGCCATTATTTAGTATGAAGTTTTACTTGCTCATTAATCCAGTCAAAGGTAGTTTTCATTCCTTCAATTAATGGAATACTCACTTCCCATCCTATTTTTTCTCTGTATAACTTGTTATCACTATTGCGACCTTTTACACCTACTGGACAAGAAAATCCATATTTATCTACAAATTCTTGACCTCCAATGTTATTGATTTTAATATTTTTTCCAGACAACTCGATGGCCATCTCTGCCAACTGATTAATGGTTACCATTTCCTCAGAACCAATATTGACTGGACCCATAAAATCTTCTTGTCGCATAAATCGCAATACAGCCTCTACACATTCTGTAACATGCAAAAAAGAACGGGTTTGAAGACCATCACCCCATACTTCAATCGTTCCGCCTTCTTCTGTTTCTGCCGCTTTACGACACATAGCTGCAGGCGCTTTCTCTTTTCCTCCAGCCCAAGTTCCAAATTCGCCAAAAATATTATGAAATCTAGCCACCCTAACACTTAATTTGTAATTTCTATTGAATGCTAAGAATAGACGTTCTGAAAATAATTTTTCCCATCCATATTCAGAATCAGGATTTGCGGGATAAGCAGAACTTTCCTCACAATTTGGATTATTGGGATCTTGTTGGTTATGCTCTGGATACATACAAGCAGATGAGGAATAAAAAACCCTTCCTACTTTATTTTTCACACATTCATGTACTACATTCAAATTAATTAATGCCGAATTGTGCATTACATTGGCATCATTATCCCCTGTAAAAATATAACCCGCACCACCCATATCAGCAGCTAGCTGGTACACTTCAATGTAGGGTTGATTAAATTTGTTTTTAAAAGCTTCTTCAACAACTCTAGGATCTCTTAAGTCTCCTGCAACATAGTCATCACAAATTACTGCATGATCCCAAAATTCGTGTTTTGGTTTTATATCAACAATTTTAACATAAAAACCTTCTTCTTTTAATCTTTTAGCTAAATGGCCGCCAATAAAACCACCACCTCCTAATACTAATGCATTTTTCATATTTTAATTGATTTTCTATTACTTAATTTATTTAATAACCATTAGGTCATAATTATTTTTTTTATTAAAAGACAAACTTAAAAAAAATTGAAAGACTAACTTATATTGAAGTTAATTCTTTATTTTTTTACTTTTCGACTGCTAGGTGAACCGTCTTCGATCGGATCAATATCAGATGTTTCAAAGCGGTCTCTCTAACCTAATTTCTAACATCTAATTATTTACTATCTATCGCCAAAGTATAATTCAGGTAAGAGGGAAGTACCAAACCACTAAAATAAGTCAATTTTAAGAAATGAGTTGGATTTTGTACACTTGAACCAACATAACACGCCACTATACTTGATATCTCGTTTGAAATTCAAAAACTTATTTCATTTTTTATACATAGATTAAGCTAGCATTTTTTTTATACATTAACTCTCAAAACTTTAATTAGCTGATAAACCTTTAAATATTCAAAACCATTTGAATAAAATGCATTTGAATTAATTTATTTCTTCAATAAAACTACCAAACTTACTACTCTACCAAACTATTTCCCTCCATAAGCAATCGCTCATAAATTCTTTTAACCTCTTGTGACATAGACAAGGGCATAACCAGAATTGCCTCACCACTTTGTACCACCATCATATTTTCTAGCCCATGCAGTTCAACATGCGCTGTTTCAGCAATAATTAAATTGGAATCTTTTACATAAGCCCCTTTAGTTGAAAAATAATCAAACAATGCTTCATAAGACCCCAAATCAGACCATTCAAATGTTCCTTTTACCACTTTCATCTTGTCCGATTTTTCCATAACTGCATAATCAATACTCTCAGAAGGAATTTTAGCCGATGCGGTAGCCTCTAAAAAATCAGAATTTTTCACATTCATTACTTGCTTACATGCCTCTAAAATATCTGGGCGAAAGGAATTTAATTCTTCTAAATAGGTTTTGGCTTGAAAACAAAAAATCCCACTATTCCAATGATAATTAGCTTGGTTTATAAAATCTTGTGCTTTTTCTTTACTTGGTTTTTCATGAAATGCGACTACGTCATCACCATTACTTTGGATATAGCCATATCCTGTTTCAGGTTTACTGGGTTGAATCCCAAATGTAACTAAATGTCCTTTTGCCGCCCATTCAAAAGCTTTCTGTACGGCCGCTTGATAGCCTTCTTTATTTTCTATAATGTGGTCGGATGGTGTAACCAACAACAAATCGTCCGCCTCTACTGAAAGTGCTGCAAAAGCTATAGCAGCTGCTGTGTTTTTAGGCATCGCTTCAACTACAATTTGATAATTAGTTTCTCCCATTTCTTTCAAAGATTGTAAGGACAATTCATAATTATCAATATTACCAACTACCAAAATAGCATCACAAATAGCTTGATTATTGACTATAGTTATATCAAACAAGCTTTTTCCTTCAAAAAGGGGAATATATTGTTTGGTTCTTGATTTTCTAGACAAAGGCCACAAACGACTTCCTGAACCACCAGATAAAATTACATTTATTTTTTTCATTTATTTAAATTTGACTTGAAAAAGGTTGAATTGGGTTAAAAGGGTTGAAGAGGTTGAATTCTGAATTGGGCTGAATTCATCCTTCATCCTTCATCTTTCAAATATTTCATCTTTCAAATATTTCAACTTTCAAATATTATCTCCAAGCCCATCTTTTCTATTTACTTGAGATTTGTACAATTTAACCAACAATCTATTTATTTCGCCTAACTTAAATCTTATGTCCAAATAATCTTTTTCCAGCATATAGTCCATATCTAAAGCATAATTAATATGAGATATGAGTACAAAACTGCTTGAATAAGCCATATTTGTGAAATGCGCTTGGTCTTTTTTACTTGACCGACCCGAACCTTCCGCTATATTTGAGGCTATGCTGGATGCAGCTCTTGATATTTGAGAACATAACTCATATTTTTCATGCACTGGAAAGCTTAAAGTTAACTTTTTCAAATCAACTCGTAACAACCGAATTAACTGATACACTTTTAACTTTTCAAAACCATATTCAAAAAAATCAGCCATTTTCCAATTTTAATTTATTCTACTTTTTCAAACTTCAACTTTCAACTTTCAACTATTTCAACTAATTCTCACTTCCTTAAACTTATCTTGATTTTCGATAAACCATTGATATGTTTTTTGAATACCTGTAGCTAAATCGGTCTTTGCACTCCATCCCATGTCATTCATTTTGCTAACGTCCATTAATTTTCTTGGCGTACCATCGGGTTTAGTGCTGTCCCAAATAATCTCTCCTTGATGTCCGACTGTTTTTTGAATCAACAATGCCAACTCTTCAATTGTTAGATCGGTTCCTGAACCCACATTGTATAAATATTCGTCTAATTTATTTTCCATGGCAAACAAAACCGCCTCTGCCATATCGTCCACAAACAAAAACTCCCGCATGGGTGTTCCCGATCCCCATAGTTTGACAGGTGCATTATCATTTAATTTTGCCTCATGAAATTTACGCATCATAGCAGGCAACACATGCGACGTTTGCAAATTGAAATTATCATGACTGCCATACAAATTGGTAGGCATTAAACTCACAAAATCTTTGTTATATTGTTTTCTAATAGCTTCACACGCCTTCACCCCTGCAATTTTTGCAATCGCATACCATTCGTTAGTAGGCTCTAAAGAAGCGGTTAACAAATATTCTTCTTTAAGTGGTTGTGTCGCTAGTTTTGGATAAATGCAGGATGATCCTAGAAAAATAAACTTACTAACATTGGAATGAAGTGATGCCTCAATCAAATTGTTTTGAATTTGCAAATTCTCCATCAAAAACGTATAGGGATAATTGTTATTGGCTAATATCCCTCCAACTCGTGCTGCAGCATCAATTACAATTGCAGGCTGTTCTGTTTCAAAAAAAAGATTGACTTGCGATTGGTTGCGCAAATCAAGTTCTTGACTGGTTTTTCCAATTAAATTATGATATCCTTTGGCTTCCAAAACCCGCCAAATGGCAGATCCGACCATACCAAGGTGACCTGCGATGTATATTTTTTTGCTAATCATTTTTTTTTACTTTAAAACAAATTGAGTTTTAGATTGTATTAGCAAAATAATCTATTGTATTTATTAACCCTTCTTTTAAAGCTATTTTAGGTTCCCATGAAAGTTCTTTTTTTGCTAATTCAATCACAGGTTTTCTTTGCAAAGGATCATCTTGTGGTAGTGGCATATAAGTCAACTTACTCGTACTATTTGTTAATTCAATCACTAAAGTAGCCAATTCAAGCATTGTAAATTCGGTTGGATTTCCAATATTTACTGGCCCTGTAAAGCCATCTTTGGAATTCATTAATCGATACATACCATCTATTAAATCATCTACATAACAAAAACTTCTGGTTTGACTACCATTGCCATAAATAGTAATGTCCTCTCCTTTTAAAGCTTGCACAATAAAATTACTCACCACGCGACCATCGTTTGGATTCATTCTTGGTCCATACGTATTAAAAATACGCATTACTTTAATATTTACATTATGTTGTCTGTGATAATCAAAAAATAAAGTTTCCGCACAACGCTTACCCTCGTCATAGCATGCTCTTGGACCTATAGTATTTACATTGCCTTTGTATGTCTCCGGTTGTGGATGTACTTCTGGATCGCCATAAACTTCACTAGTACTCGCTTGTAACACCTTGATTTTTAATCTTTTTGCCAAACCTAACATATTGATTGCACCGATTACACTTGTTTTAGTTGTTTGTACGGGGTCAAACTGATAATGCACCGGACTGGCAGGACAAGCTAAATTGTATATTTCATCCACTTCTAAATAAGTTGGAAATGTAACGTCATGTCGTATTAATTCAAAATTTTTATGGCCTAATAAATGATGGATATTTTGTCGACTTCCAGTAAAAAAATTATCCAAACACAATACCTCATTACCTTCTTTTAAAAGCCTATCTGACAAATGACTTCCTAAAAATCCAGCACCACCAGTTACTAATATTCTCTTACTCATTGTATATAATTAAATTTTTGTTGTGTTAAATCCTAAATCTATCAACTTATTTTGCCATTTCCATGCTGAATCCATCATAGTGTCAACATTTCTTTTTGCTGTCCATCCCAACAATTCTTTTGCCTTAAGAGGTAAAGAAAAAATTGCTTCAACATCTCCCTCCCGTCTTTCACCTACTTTAAAATCAACTTTCACACCACTCATTTTTTCAAATGAATGAATCGCTTCAAAAACGGTAACACCATTTCCGCTTCCTAGATTAACAATTTCAAATTTGCTTTTAAAATCATCTTGAAATAATTTATTTAATGCTAAAACATGAGCTTCAGCAATATCAGAAACATGAATGTAGTCTCTAACACATGAGCCATCTCTTGTATTCCAATCATTTCCAAAAACCATCATATGGTCTCGTAAGCCAATTGCGGATTGTGTAATAATCGGAACTAAATTATTACTATGTTTAGAAGGAAACTCTCCTAATTCTCCCGAAGCATGGGCTCCTACTGGGTTAAAATAGCGCAAGGCAAAAACTTTTAGAGCACTTATATCTGAAATAGATTTTAAATACACTTCACCATTTTGTTTACTGTAGGCATAGGGAGATTCTGCATTTCTAATAATAGTATTCTCTTGAACTGGCAAATCTTGTGGCGCTACATTACCGTATACAGAACAAGAAGAAGAGAAAACCAAATTTTCAACTCCATATTTAATGGCATATGCTGCAACATTCAAAGTAGCATTATTGTTATTCTTAAAACAAAAAATCGGATTAGAAACACTGTCTGGAACTGACTTAAGAGCAGCAAAATGAATAATACCGTCTATTTTATTTTCTTTAAAAATAATTTCTAAAACATCCTCTTGAGCAATATCTAACTGATATTTTTTAAAATCTTTTCCTGTAATTTTTTGAATTAATTCATACGATAATGCAACGGAGTTATAATAATTATCTACTGTAATAACTTCATAACCTGATTTTAATAACTCTACAATTGTGTGACTACCTATATATCCTGCACCACCTGTTACTAATATTGTTCTCATTTTTATTGTTTTATCTGTATAATATATTTAATTTATTAAAAACTTTGATTTTGTCAAACAAAGCCTTTTTTTATTTAGATCTCTCAATTAACTTAACAAATAAATCCAAATATTCTAAATACCTATCATTTTTGTCAAAATTTTGTTCTGCCCTTTCTCTACACTTTAAAGATCTAGAATTACCCGATAGCAAAATCTGATGAATTGCGTTTGCCAATCCTTCAACATCACCTTTATTAACCACCACACCTGTTTCGCTATCTATAGCTTCTGGGCTACCTCCTGTATTATAGGTAATTACTGGAGTTCCACAAGCCAAAGCCTCAATGTTTGTAGTTGGAAAATTATCTTGATAGGTTGGATTTACAAAAACATCTGCAGCGCTATACCACATTACTAATTCTTGAATACTTTCTGTTCTTGGAATACCTATAATTCCTGGAGGTAATAATTTAATTTGTTTATCTGAAACGCCTATTAAAACTATAGTTGTGTTTTCATCTAATAAACGCCATAAATTAATAAAATCTTTTAATCCTTTTCTTTCGGACCACTGACTAGCACAACCTAGTACTACTTTTTTATCATCAATATTATTTTTCTTCTTTATGTCCGATACTACAGGTTTGAATAAATTCAAATCAATACCGCTTGGCAAACAATTAGAAGCAATAGATTTAAGGAATGAATTCCCTACCATTTCTTTTAACCATTGAGAATGCACTACAAATTCAATGTGTTTCAATCCTGTAAAAAGTCTTTTTTTATCTAAGTAATTATCATACGAATTATCTAAAAAATAAGAAGAGGGATATTTCTTTGACTTAGGACATTTTTCACATTGAATTTGATATTTCTTGCAATCAATATCATCAAAATAAGAACAATGTCCAGTAAAAGCCCAACAATCAAAAAGAGTCCATAAAACTGGAACATTTTTCACTTTTAAATAGTCAAACAAAACTTCAATATTTAAATAATAGCCATGCAAATTATGTAATCCAATTGCATCTGGATTTATTTTTTCAATTTCCTGAATTAAAGTAAGTGTTGCTTTTTTTGAACCAAAACCATGACGATCAAAAATTGCTGTTTTTAATCCATGCAAATAAATATCAGTTTGATTGCCTATCTTTATCAATTGGGATTGACTTTTTTGATTTCCTCTACCATAAGCAATAAAACTCTCATGCCTATGGGCTATTAAAACCTTACCTATATCCTCAGCAATTCTTCCTGTACTTCCAGAATTTACTGTTGTGTTGATTTGAAGAATCTTCATTTAATTAATAATAAAATTATAAAATTTATCTGCTATTTTAGTTGCTTCAAATTCGCTTATAGTTTTTTTTGCATTATCTCCTAACCTTATTCTTTCTTCATCTGATTCCATAAGATATAGCAACTTTTCTTCAAATTTTTCATAGTTATTCAAAGGTATTAAATAACCATTTTGATTATTCTTTATCAAATCTGATGGTCCTGCAATACAATCAAATGAAATAACAGATAAACCAGCAGATTGCGCTTCACCAATTACATTCGGAAAACCTTCTGAACTAGACGTAAATGCAAATATTCTACTTCTTAAATAATAAGTATCTACATCATTTTGTTTACCAGCTAAAATAATATTTTCTTCCGCATTTAATTCTTTTATCAAAACTTTGAGTTTCGACATATTATTTTGTTTTAATGCATCGTCACCAACAATTACTAATTTCCAATTTGGTTTATTTATTTTAACAAATAATTTTATTAGTTCATCATGTTGCTTAGATTTAATTAAGCGACCAACTGACAAAACAATATTTTCTTTTTCAATTTGATCATTCAATTGAACAGCTCTAATAGGATTTCCAATTACTTCAATGTTATTGTGTTTAAATTGATTTGAATAAATTTCTTTTGCTATTTGAGTCTGAGCAATAATTCCTTTAGCTCTTGGATAGAGAAACTTTCTTAAAGAATCATGCAATTTACCTAAACTTTTATCTGGCTGACAGCGATCCGAAATATAAACGGGATAGTTCAGACCAATTGTAGTTAATAGTACAAAGTTATTCCAAAGCTCTCCAAAACTTAAAATAGTATCAGGTTGAATCGTTTTAAATTTGGTTCTTAAAAACCATAAGGTTTTAATTGTATTCCAGGTTCGTTTGGAGTTATCAAATTCAAAGGCAGGCTTATGTATGATTATATTTGCTGGAATCTCATAAAAAATCTCTCTTGTTAATCCATAGAGTACAAGATGCACCTCACATTCTGCTTTTTTACAAAAATAATGAGCTAATTCAGACATTACACGCTCCATACCGCCAGTATGCAATGAAGGAATCACTAAACAAATTCTCTTTTTATCCATGATTGCTTTCATTTTTTATCAAATTGCCTAATTCTGAAGTTGTCATAAATTCAATATCGGGCCAACGTTTAAGCATAATAGATAGTAAAACTTCTAATTTTTTTAAAGAGTGCTCTCTATTTTGAGGAACTAAATACCCTATATAATTAACTCGATGTGTGCTTATAACTGCTGGTTTGTTCCATCGGAAAGCTATTTCTATTTCTTTTAAACAATTACCAATCCAATCTGTATTCTCGCTATGCTGCATGCTAGAGGGCTCAAAGAAACAATTTCTTGTAATGTACGTTTGTCCCAACTGGTTTTTTTGTCCTAAAAAACGAATATTAGTTTTAAACTCTCTATTCCCTAGTGGTTCAAGCTGTTTTTTTCCTGTGTTGATGTATTTAACCCCATTTTGTAACAAAATAGGTTCTAGTGTATTATTAAAAGGGCCATTTGTAGGCACAAAATAAGCAGATTTAAAACCAAACAATTCTTCAAACAATTGCAAACCGGTTGTTAAAACTTCATGCATATATAGTAGATCTACTTTTGTATCGATATCAAAAGCAGCTTGCAAATCGGGTAGTGGGACGCTGTTTATTCCTTTGCTAATTCCCGTAATTTGATTTTCAAAAGCTAGATGTAGTGATGGATTATCTTTTTGCAATTCTCGCATCCAACGTTGTACGTTTAAATGTTCCCTACCGTGAAAAACAGGTACCATCAATCGGTTTTCAATCCCCATTTTCCATAAATCGAACACTTTGTCATGTGCTTCATAGCGCTTTGCTGTTTCCGTAAATGGTTCGTAAAAATATTCTGTGTATCCTGAGGCTTTTATCTTTTCAAAATTAGGATTCGCCACAATGGTTACTCCTGTAAACACAGGAGGCCGATTGGTTTTGTCACGAAATTTAGATAACGTTTCAAATAAAAGTTCTAAATCTGTATTCGACTCCAAAGCATCATATGTATTATAATGGCTTTTATTTACAGGAATACCTGCTTTTACTAAATTAGCAAATGCCTCACATGATGCCATCCGAATACTTCCCCAATCATCACTTTCAATGACCACAATTTTTCGTTTGGTTCGCCAGCCTGGAATATTACTTAGGTGTACTTTTATTTTGGATTTTAAATTACCATTGTACATATTTTATTATATATGTTTAATTATAGATTTTACATCAATTTTTTTAATTGGTTTAGCAGGAACACCAGCAATCATCATTCCAGGTTCTTCTATTGATTTATTTACAGCTGCATTTGCTGCAATAACTGTATTGTTTGGCACAGTAATATTTCCATAAATTTTTGCCCCAGGTCCTATATAAACATTATCCCCTATTTGAGGAGCTCCTTCCACGCCCCCAGACTCACCAATATTAGTACACACATGGATACGACAATTAGCACCAACTTTAGCCCTTGGATTCACAACAATTGTTCCATAATGAATAATTGCTAAACCTGGCCCAAAAACATTCATAGGGATACTAAACCCTAATTTTATACTTAACTTTTTATATTTAAAAAAATAATAGGCAAACAGTAAAAAAGAAAAAACATTTCTCTTATTATTACTATAAAATTCTGCTTTACGAAGAGCTTTTTGGAAAATATAAATATGATTTGGAAAAAAAATATTTTTAAGTCTACCTTTTATACTTATTTTTCCTATACCTAGAGCTAACTTATCTTGTTCTAAATATTTTTTTAATTCGTTTTTAGTTTTTATCATTAGTATTGAATTAAATCTTTATTCTAATATATTTTATGTAAAAGCCTTATTAAGCCAAAAGTTATCTCTCAAGCAGTGCATTTGTCAATTCCTCTGAATCCATAAATTCTACGTTTGGCCACTTCTTTAAAATGCTTTTTATCAAAATTTTAAATTTTTTTAGATTTTCATCTTTTGCTTTTTGGTCATAAACTCCCACATAATTTAGACGATGGGTGTTTATTATAGCTGGTTTATTCCAAAAAAATGCGTTTGAAATTTCTCTCATACACTCATTCACATTGTCATAATTTGATGGATTTTGCGTAGGTTCGTATTGCCCATTTCTAACAAAATACTTAATCTGATGTTCGTTTTCACTACCAATAAATCTGGTTATTATTCTTCTTTTTTTATTTGTACCTTCTCCAAAAGGTAATATTTGGTATTTCATTCCTTGAATTACTTTTATGCCTTTGTTTTTTAGAATTTCATGAAGCTGTTCCCCTAAAATAAAATTATTTGGAATCATAGTAATCGATTTAAATCCAAAAATTTCTTCAAATAATGACAATCCTTCCTCTAAGTAATTCTCTTGATAATTGATAGGCCTATCGTTTATCCAATCTAGTGAAGCTTGTAGATTAATTTTTTGACTTTTATTTTCTGGAATACTCCAAGTTCCCAATTCAAAAGCATTTAACATATCCCTATTCCCTTTTTTCAATTCATGTAACCAAAGTGGTACATTTACATGTTCTCGACCATGAAACTGAGGATGCATTAAATTTTCATCCATAGCTTTTTTCCATAAATCAAATGATTGACTATGATTTGAGTATTTTTTTAAAGTATCCGTAAAAGGTTCAAAGTAATACTTATCATAATTATTATTTTTAATTCTTTCAAAATCAGGATTTGCAACAACTGTATTGAATGTAAATTTTGGATGATTACCATAGTTATCTTTACATTCAGTTATCAATGAAAATAATTTATTTAAATCATCTTCAGATGCCAAAGAATCATATTTAAGATAAGGATTGTTTGTTTTAGGAAATAATTTTCTGTATTTATCAATATGGGCAATATCTGGTAACCTGATGGCACCCCAATCATCACTTTCAAAAACAATAATTTTTCTGTTAGTAGTCCAGCCTTTATAATTTATTAAATTCGACCTTAAACTATTTTTTAAATTTGATAACATCCTTGAAAATTAAAAATTACTTTAAAGAATTAAATACTTTTTTCCATTTCAAATACGTTTCTTCATAAGAAAATCGTAAAACATTTTCGTAGGCATGTATAGCTAATTCTGAAATTTTATCTGGATTGTTCATTAAATTTTTAGTTTGTACTACATAATCTTCCACATCAAATGGTTGAATTACTACTCCATTTCTATTATGCCACACTATATCAGATGCTGCAGCATACGAATCAAACAGCATAGGCAAACATCCATAACTTTGAGCTTCAATCAAAACATTACCAAATCCTTCAAAAGCAGAAGTCATGTGAAATAGTTTAGCTTTTTTATAATATTCATTAGGATTTACTTTTCCAAAAAAAGTAATTCGATCCAATTGATTATCTTTACAAAATTGCTCCATTTTTTTCTTTTCTTCTCCTTCACCTAAAATCCAAAATCGCCAATCAGGAAACTCTTCATGAAGCTTCTTCCAAATTTGAAGCAACAAATCTACTCGCTTTTGTGGAATATTTAAACGTCCAACAAATAAAACAATATTTTCTTTTTGTATTGTATTTAAATCGATATCAGGACGTTGAAATGGATTACCAATACCATGAATCTTGTGATTATATTTTTTTAATGACGGAACTAAAAAAAATAATTCAGGTTTAAACTTTTCGGACAACAGAACAAAAGCATCCGTGTTTTTAACTATAAATCTCAGTTCAAGTTTTTGCTTTATTATATGATAACCTAAAATTATTTTTCTAGTAAGCAACGTATTTAAAAAGGTGATTTTTTTTCTATTGAAAAGTTCCTCGATTAAATTTTGATGATTATCATAAAAGTTAAGTGGGTTAATTCTTAAGGTATTTATTAATTTGGATTGAAGTGGTTTGTTTTTTAAAATCAATTTGGTCAGACTAACGGAATAGCCAACTTGATTGATAATACAGGTAATTTTTTCATCATGCAAAACATTTTTTAATTGATTTACCTCTTTAAAATTTATGTAATAAAGTGCAATTCCATCATAATATTCTTTTTGCGTTAAATGATTTCCAACCGAGATTATGACAACATATTGGTTTTTAGATTGATAAATTTTAGCTAATTTAGAAGTGGTTCGTTGTACCCCTCCGGCATCGGGATCAAAATTTTGTGATAAAACTAAAGCGATGTTCATTGTATATATGTATTAAAAAAAATAACCTAAACCATCTCGAATTGAAAAATCTGTATCGCCAATAAACCATGAAATTGGAGCTAAAACTAGTGAGAAAAAACTCAGCATTTGAATTAGGTATGAAATCTGAAACAATACCATGGGAATAGAAAATACTATAAATATAATTAAACCTTTATTAAGTAGTTTAATTTTTCTTTGTGTAAGATTATAATTTTTAATGGTGAGAAGAAAATGAATAGCGGCGGCAAGAATAAAAAGTGCTCCAATTGTGCTAATTCTGCCTGATAATGCAGGTGAAAACGTAACCAAATTAGAAAATGAATATAAACCCATCCCAGATGCCATGAGAAAATTAAAACGATCGTCTGCATTTTTACTAATAAAAAAGAACAATAAAATAAAAGATAAACCTACTATAACAAAAGATTTAAAAAACCCTTCACCATATTTGACGTAAAAGTTTTGATTTACTTTTGAACTCCTTTCACCTCGTTCTGCAAAACGTTTAGCATCATCATCAGAAGTTATCACATTTGCACTTTGCTGACTTTCTAACATACTGGTTTTCGGAATTAAATTACTTATACTTGCAAAATTTAAGGTAAGGCCAAATGAAAGCAAATAAAAAAGAGTAAGAGCATAAGTTCTTTTTCTAAAAAAATAAGCGGTGAGAAATGGTAGCAAAACAATCACATAAGAAAAATGAACCACTATTGAAAATAAAACTACAAATAGATACTTCTTCTCTTTACTTGTTGCATAACTGAAGGTGCCGTAAAAAAACACCCACATTCCCGTCCACATTCGTATGGAGTTCATCGCTCCTAAACTCCTAAACATTAACAATATGATAATAAGCCCTATTAAAACGCTACTTTTTTTTATAGTCAAATTATCTTTTAAAATAAGTAATACAGATTTTGAAAAAAAATACCCTAAAATTAAACCTGCAAAAACATGAATCAATTCGGGTATTCCAAAAAGGGAAGCCGAAACAAACGAAATACAATGCAAATAAATATCTTTCGCTCCTGAAGTTGAATTCAAAGTAAGTAAATCATAAAACTGACCTATAAAAACCCTAAACGACATATCCATATAATTATGAATAGCACCGCGTAAATGTTCTTCACCATCAGAACCTGGAGCATAAATATACAAACTACCCGCAACTCCAAAAAAGAAAACCCCGAAAAACAACAAAATCTTTTCATTTTTGCTTTTTAAAAAAGTTATCAATCCCAATAGAGGAGAAATAAACATTAACAAAATAAGATATCCTTTTTGCGTATTATCCATAGGTCTATTAAAATTCGAAATTAGTCTTGATTGGGTAAATTCGCTAATAATTTTTCTCTAATACCAAAATAGTCTATGGTCATTTGAAAACGATCTAATAACACATCTGTTTTAGGTCGGTCTTTTGGCTTGGTTTGATTATTTTGAGGAATTGCTATTCCTAAATTGTAATCAACAGGCAGGCCTATACATAACTGACTTGTACCATTTGCAATTGCTGCAGCCCAAAACCAAATATCAGAACCTCTTCCAGGAACTATTCTATTAATTTCTTTCATATTTAGAACTTTTTCATGCAAACTATATGGAGGATAATAAATTCCTCCCCAACCAATTAAATACACTTGATTTGAAGGTGTTTTGCTATTTGCTGCATTCTTTTCTCGGTAATACATATGCAATTGACTTTCTTTTTTTACCATTACTTTACCTACATATCCTATTATCGCTTTTGGGTTTTGGGATTTCTGTTTCAATATACCTTGAATTAAGTTTTTGTGATAAATTATATCATCATCTAATGTGATGATTCCTAAATCAGGATATTTTTCAATTACTGGGACAAGTTTTTTTACCGCAAATGTATTCTGCTGTACCCATACAATTTCAATACCTCTTTTAACTAACTTATTCAAATAACTTGGTAATATTAATGCAGGCCACTCTTCTTCGGATAAAACCAATATCCATTTCTGAGGCACTACTTTTTGAGTATTAAGCGCTTCAAAAACGGCAGGTAATAAATGAGCACGTTTAGGATAACTTGCAATCGATACTACAAATTGAGCTTCTGAATTAACCTTAAATAAGGAGTGATTGAATTTGGCTAAAAAATCCCATTTATTATAAATGATGGCGTTTCGTAGCTGTACAAGTTGTTTGATTAATTTACTTATCATTATTAATTGATTTATTAACTTTAATACTTTTAACAACATCCCAATAAAATTTTATTTTATCAAAAACCGTTTCAGGCTTATCTTTTAAAACAGTATAAAATGATAAAGATTTATGTCCAAAAATAGTAGCATAAAAAAGCAAAGAAGATACAAGTCCTATAACTTTTAAATTTTTACAGTTGATAAAAAGAATTTCAGCTAAAATATTGTTAGGTATTATTTCTATAACTAAACCATTTTTTTTTAACATTTCAACTAATAAAGATTTTTTCTCTTCACTTTTTGGGCGAAGCTTAACAAATATTTTTTGTTTGCTTTCTTGAAGAGAATCTATTACTTCTTGAATAGCATTGCAATAATTTTCATCAGAAAGTCCATATGCTTTGGGGAATGATTCTTCAATCCAAATAATTGAGTTATCAAGTTTATTGTAATCAAATTTTTCAAAAAAAACAGCATCAATAGTATTTGGATTCAGTATGGTTTTTTTGTCATTAAGTACTCCTGGAAAACCATGTTGGGAAAAAGTATAAAATTTAACACTGTCAATATAACCATAGGCTTGCGGATTAAACGGCAAACTTAACATTCGTATATTTACTCCTCTAATTACTCGAGTGAAGGATAAAATATAGTCTTTAAAATTTTTATTTCTAAAACCTAATTGATTGACTCCATTGGTAATGAAAAATAAATTATCAGGAACCACATAACTTGCCAATCCTTCTTCTATAAAATTAAAACTGATACATTTTGAATTTGTTATAATAATACGTTGGTAAGCATGCATCAAATCAACATATGCAATAAATTCTTTACCATCTGTAATTGCGTGAATATAATTATCATATGCCTTAACAATATTTCTATTTTTAATTTTTTGCCAAGCGCTCTTTTCATTTTGTTGATAAGATTCTACAACTTTACCAATTGTAATCGGAACTTTATATCCATCAGTAATAATAATTACATCTTCATGCTGTATCTTTTCTTGAAAAATAATAGTACATGCAGAAAAGTATGTTATAGGGGAATGAATTGTAAATATATACTTCATTATTTTACGTTATATTTTATAATTAATTCTGCCATATCCCAATCAAATAACGTATCAATATCATGAGATGAAAACTCATCCATTTCATATTTAATTACCTTTTTGAATTCACCTATCGTATTTTTTTTTAAAGATGCTATATTAATAATGTATATAGCACCATTAAACTCCCATACTTTTGGACAGTCCTGTCTTCTTGTAAAAGTTGCTTCTTTTGATTTTATCAAAAACCCACTCTCATTTTCTTCAAAAAGAATGTAATAAGGATTAGATTTTGTTTCTTTAACCGAGACAACCATATCAATTTCATTTGAATATAATTTCAATGCCTCCTCAATATGAAATGATGTTCTAAATGGGGAGGTTGGTTGTAATAGTATTATTGTATCCGCTTCATATCCATTTTTTTTATAAAAATCAATAGCATGTAGCAAAACTTCATAAGTACCAGAATTATCTGACGCTAATTCATTTGGTCTTAAAAAAGGGACAACTAAATCTGTTTGTTCTGCAACTTTTTTAATTTCTTCATCGTCTGTAGAAACACAAATTAATGTATTATCAAATAATTGTTGAGCGGCTTTAATAGTGTAATGAATTAAAGGAATGCTATTTAATAATTTAATATTCTTTCTAGGAACTCCCTTAGACCCACCTCTTGCTGGGATTATAATCAATGGTTTCATTAAAACTTAATGTGTTTTATATCTATTTGTGCCTTTTCAAAATCTTCGTGTTTACCAATATCCAACCAATATCCTAAGAGGGGATAGGAAACTACTTTTTTATTTTCTTTGATTAATTTTTCCATTAAATCAGTAGCATTAAAATGAGCTTCCTTTGGTAAAAAATCAAGAACAGATTTTTTCATTAAATATATTCCTCCATTTGAATAATAGGTGTAAGTCGGTTTTTCCTTAAAACTTTTTATTTGATCATTTTCAGTTTCTAAAACCGCATAGGGTACACTAATAGTATAAGGTATGGTTACTACAGAAAAATCAGCATCCTGATGAATAAAATCAAGGTAAAAATGTTCGTAATCCAAATTGGTCAATAGATCTGAATTCATTACTAAAACATAATCATGCGAAAAGTTAGTGATTTTTGAAACCGCCCCAATAGTTCCTAAAGGTTCATCCTCCCAAACATAATCAATATGTATATTGTTATGATTCCCATTTCCAAAATGAGATTCAATTTGTTCGCCTAAATAGTTAACTGAAAACCAAAAATCATCAATGCCATACAATGCCAAGCGATCGACATTGTGTTCCATAATAGCTTTACCTCCTACTTTTAAGAGTGGTTTGGGCGTAGTATCCGTCAATGGCTGTAGCCGTTGTCCTCTTCCACCTGCCATAATTACGGCATCAACGGGCAAATAAGAACGAATTTCACTGAAATTGATAACATTAACAACTATGTCATGTTTATCAATTACAGGTAAAATTCGAAAATGCCCTTCTCTATATTCAATTACTTTATTGATATCACGCTCTCCTTTTCGAATGTACTTTGGATTTCCTTGAATAATTGAATCCACTTTGTCGTCAATTCCAATTCCTTTAATTAATCCACGACGAACATCACCATCAGTCAGAGCACCTATGAGTTTTTCTTCCTGATCTACAATAAAAAGGATGGCATCTTTAGCTAAAATATTAAGTTGAATTAAAGCTTGTTTAATAGTGCTTTGTGAAGACAATAAATGAATTTTATAATTTCCCATTTTGTTTTTTTTTAAACATAATTAATTATTTAATGTGATTCGACACTTATTATTTCATCTATTATGAAAGTACGATTTGCTTTTTTACCTACAACCATATCCCAAAAACTAGCTGGAATTCCTTCTCCAGTTCTTTTTACTGTTAGATTTTCTTCTGTAAAAACACTTCCTTTTTCAATTATTTTTGCAGCTACTATAGACTTCCAAACCACTTTTGATGTCTCGGTTTCAGAGTTATTTGGACATTTAATACCGTTGCCAAGAGCAATTTCGATATTACGGATTGATCGCACCATTTCTTTTAATTCTTCTGGATCCAATGAAGCCTTATGATCTGGACCATCCATATTTTTATCTAGAGTAAAATGCTTTTCAATTATTGTTGCCCCTAGTGCAACTGCTGCAATAGGAACTTCTATACCTAAGGTATGATCTGAATAGCCAACTTCACATTTAAATGCGGCTTTCAAAGTTAACATGGCATTCAAATTTACTTCATTCATAGGACATGGATAGTTTGAAGTACAATGTAAAAGTTTTACAGACGATGCACCAGATTCTAATAGTATATTGTATGCACGCTCTACATCTCCTAAAAATGACATTCCTGTTGATAAAATAACCGGTTGTTTTTTAGCACCTATTTTTCTTAGATAAGGAATATTATTAACTTCTCCCGATCCTATTTTGATAAAATCCAAGTTTAATCCAGATAAAAATTCTAGACTTTCTTCATCGTCAGGAGTTGAAAGAAATCGCACTCCAATTGTCTCACAATAATTTTGTAATTCCACAAAATCATCATAACTCAATTCTAATTTTTTAAGCATTTCAAACTGAGAATCCCCTTTTGAGCTAATATTTTGTTCTTGATATGCAGCTAAAGGAGCTTCTTGAGTAACAATATTTTCAGTTTTCCAAGTTTGAAATTTTACCGCATCAACACCTGCTTGTTTTGCAGCTTCACACAGTTTCTTAGCTAATCGAATATCTCCGTTATGATTTACTCCTGCTTCTGCAATTATGTAAACTCCCATGTCTTAATATTTATATTTTAATAGTAAACTTTTAAATTTTATTGCTTTATCAGGATTATTTGACTCCCATTCCTTGCAAACTTGCTCATAAATTTCATGATTAAAAATCATTTTACCAATATTGAAGTCAAATCTTAATGGGGAAAACCTGGATTTAAAACTTAATAATGAATTTTCAGAATCACCATTACTACCCCCTCCTAAATGAAGAAATTTAACATCCTTTTTTTTCAACTCTTTTAAACCTTCCCAAATCATAAAATTATTTGGATTTAATGATAAATAATTTGAGTTACTTCCCGCAAGGTGGTAATGACCAAAAGTATTTGAGTAAAAGAAAATTGCTGCTGAAATAACTTTTCTATCTTTCAAAACTACACCAAGAAAACTGTTAGGAATATTTTGAATCCAGTTCTTATAGTATTCCCTTTCAAATATAAAAAAATCATCAGCATCTAATTTTTTCATAGTATTATTATATAAATTTATAAAGTCATCAAGATATTTAAAAGCATAATCAGCTTCAAAATATAATTCACTTTTAATTGATTTTTTTATTGTACTTCGGTTTTTTACTGCAAGAGAATTCATCCAAATTTCATCTTCGGGTTTAGTCAAATCAATAGCAACTGTATTTCTATCAAAAAGTAATTGACCAACAGTATTAAATTGATTACTATTTTTAAGTAACGGATGAAACCTTGTAAAGCCACAAATAAAGTCATTGTCTTTACAATAATTAAAAAACAATTGTAATGCCTTCAAAAAAAAGCCAACATCATCAGTATTTGCTATAGGCCCGCCATAACCATAAGCTGTTTCAAAATCAAAGTATTGATGATTATTAAACTGAAATACACGTTTAAGAATTGGAAAAAGAAAAACATTATTTTCATTTTTACATGCAAAACAAACCGCTTCTTCCGTTTCAGATTCATATAACTTTGCATATTGTGGCCAAAAGTATACATCTATTTTATCAACAGGAAAATAAGCCAAATATTTAGTCCAATCTTTTGTTAATTCATACTTCATTTATTGGAATTTATCAAGAATATCTAACATACTTTTCATATCTTCTTTATTGTATCTCTGATCTATTACAAGTGAAAGCTCTGACTTTGCTAATTCATTTGAACGAAATAAATTTAATCCTTTTGGTTCTGGCCAATGAATAGGACAAAATATGTTTTTTGAAAACATTTTTTTCCGAATCTCATCTCTATTTTTAATTCTAATTGGGATAAAAAGAGGTGTGTAATTTTCGATATTTGAAATTATTGGTTTAATTGTCATTTGTTTTAAACATTCCAAAACAAAAGTTGCATTATCTTTTCTCCGGTTAGATATTGCATCAAAATCTAGATTTCCAAAAATTAATTTTGAAAAATCACTTACCCTAGCGTCATAATTTTCATTGATACCTTGTTCTCCTTTATTAAAAAAATCAAGATATAAAAAGTCATCTATTATATTTTTTTTTGCATAATGCTTTAAAATTCCTCCTGCAATTTTACTAGCAACAAATGTGTTTTCTCTCGTTAATATTTCTAACCCATTTACAGAAGTTTCAACAATTGCTCCATCAGGAACCGGAAAAATTTTACGCAAACTTGTAAAAGAAAAATCTGCTTCATTTGATTCTGACATTGCATAATAACCTTGAACATTATCTGCAATTACACAACTACTACTTTTTATAGCACGAACCATTTTTATTTGTTGGGCAATATCAACACATCCAAAATAATTAATTAACAGTACAATAGATGAATCGCAACACTTTTTTTGTAAGCTTTCCAAATCAATTGATAAGTCACTATTTATATTATAAAATTCAATTTCAAATTTTGATCTTCTAACAGCATCTATAACTGATTCGCATAAATAATCTGGCAGTAATACTTTCGTAAATTTATTATAAGTAGAGAGAAGTTTTAAAATATGATATAATGCTGCTCTACCAGAGGAAAAAACATGCGCATTATTTAGCGAATACTTTGTTCCGATTTTAGCTAAATCAATATCAAATTCACCTCCAATTACTTTTTGCATTTAATTTAAAAAAATTTTTATTATATCTTTTATTTTTTTTGCTGACATTCCATCTCCATAATAGTAGTCTTCTTTCAGTAAACTACGCCATTTCAAAGATTGAACCATTTCAACGGCATTAAAAACTGAAGAATCGAAACCACTAGCAGAGATAATATTATTAGACATGTATCTTCCCGTTTGTCGTTCTCCAATATTGATAACCGGTTTTGATAAATAAGGTGCTTCTACTATTCCACTTGAAGAATTTCCAATTAAAAAGTCAGCTTCTTTCATAAAACTCAAATAACGTAATTGACCGAGCGATGCAAATAATTTAAAACGAGAATCTTCAGAACAAATTTTCTCAAAATAAATATTAATATCATTTCCACCTGAATCTGCGTTTGATTTTGTTATTATGAATTCATAGTCTTCTAATGTTTTCAATGCTTCAATTATATTTTTTGCCATTAGCAAATTTTCTTGAATACTTATTGTAGTTTCTGAATGCTGTGTAACTAAAATCCATTTTTTATTAGCATCAATAGAAAGACTATCTGCTAAAACTTCTCGACTCATTAACTCAAGACGTAAAAAGTTTTCTAAACCAGGTTCACCAGCTACGAAGATATTTTTGTTACCACACATACGACGTAGGTTATTAGCCGAATCTTCGACGCCAGGAAAATGTAGCGTTGACATCATTGATACTGCGTTTCGAATTTTATCATCGATTGCTCCCTCTGTTATATCTCCACCCGAAATGTGAGCAATTGGAATATTCATAATAAGTGCCGTATTGCAAATTGGCAATAATTCATATCTATCACCTAAAACTACAACAATATCTGGTTTTAATGTTTGAAAAGCCTCAGCCATTCCAACACTGCAATTGCCCATCGATTTAGCAATATCATTAGTAGTGTCAACTTTAAGATTCATATCAACTTTCATTGCAATCGGATACCCATCAGATTCGATTTCGCTGAGTGTATTTCCATATTGAGCAGACAAGTGAGTACCTGTAACTATTAACTGTAATTCTAATTCAGTATCATGGTACAATTCATCAATTAACCATCGTAAAAGACCATATTCTGACCTTGCGGCTGTGATGACACATATTTTACACTTATTCATATTAATGAATATCAATCATATATTTTTCAAATAACTTTTCAGAACCATCTCCAAATTTCACATACTTAGTTTCATCAGTCTTTTGAAAATAATTTTTTAAAACCACTCTTATTGACCCTATATTATCAGATGCAATCCAAGCTTGAAAATGTTTTATAAATATTAAATCGTTCATTGCAAAATCTTTAGCAAATTTTATTATTTGTGTTCCATATCCTTTGCCTTTATAATCACTATGCACTCCGTAACCTAATTCAATTATGTTATCAAAGTCTCCAATAATATCTAAATATAAATAACCAATTGATCTACTTGACGAATATTCATCAAAAAAAAGAAAAAAATATCGATCTTTTCTATTAATATTTTTTATGTACCAATCAAAAAGTCTTTCCTTAACAGGTGCTGAAGAATGTCCAGACCATAAAATATTTTCTTCATCAGATTTTAAAAAAAAATAAGACTCAAAATCATCTTTAGACGCTCGCTTTGCTGTTATCATAATAATTCGCAGTTACTTGATTAATAAATTTAATTGTTACCTAAAGGTAATTTAGTCTTTAGGTTTTTTGCAAACCTGCCTAATGAAAAATCTGTAGTATTTTTAAAACCTTACACTACTAGGAATATTTACTACTCGTTCTTCTAAAAACAAAGCATTGATTTGCGCATCACGCTGACAATCGGCATACATCGGCAATCGAAACATTAACTGCCAAATGGGACGCGTCATTACTTTATTTTCATTCGTTTCTTTTAGGAATAATTCTCTATCCTTTTTATTTTCTAATTCCACACACATCAACCAATAATTAGCTTTAGTATCTGGATTTTCATTTCTAAACTTGATTCCTTTTGTTTTAAAAAAAGCATCATACGCTAAGGCTGTTGCTCTTTTATTTGCAACAAAATGATCTAATTGCTCTAACTGCGCACAAGCTAATGCAGCATTTAAATTAGGCATTCGGTAATTATACCCTAACTCATCGTGCACATATTCATAAGGATGCGGAATTTTAGCGGTTGTCGTTAAATACTTCCCTTTCTCTCCTAGCACTAGGTCATTGGTAACTATAGCACCACCGCCACCACAGGTTACAATTTTATTGCCATTGAATGAAAAAACACCCAATTGTCCATAACTGCCCGTTGGTTTCCCTTTATATTCACTTCCTAAAGATTCAGCTGCATCTTCGACTACAGGTATGTTCCATTTGGTGCAAACAGCCATTAATTCGTCTAAATGAACTGGAAATCCAAAAGTATGCATTGGAACACAAGCAGCTATTTTGCGACCTGTTTTTTTATTATAACAACCCTTTTCTCTAATCTCTCCAAACTCAGTTAAAAAAGCTTCAACTGCTTTTGGTGACAATCCCATGGTATCTAAATCGACATCGATAAAAACCGGAAAGGCATTATTATAAGCAATTGCATTTGCAGTAGCCACAAAGGTTAATGCTTGTGTAATAACCTCATCACCTGAGGAAACACCAGCTAATTTAAGTGCTATTTGAAGTCCCGCAGTTCCATTTACCACGGCTACTGCTTTTTGTGTTTTAGAAATTTGAGCCATCGAATGCTCAAACTGATCTACAAAAGCACCAACAGATGAAACAAAAGTACTGTCTATGGTTTGATTGACGTATTCCTTCTCCTTTCCTGAAAAAGTAGGAACATGCAAAGGAATAAAATCCTTAGCATCAAAAAGTTCTTTTATAAACGTTATGGAAGATTTAAAATCGGTCATTATAATTACATTTTAGCATCTAAATATTTCCCAGTCTCCTTATGTCCAAAACCTGGAATCATCTTGAAAAACAAGTCCACTATTTGCTCTTTATTCCACTTTCCTTCTTTCTTTAATGCACCAATTGTATCAGTGAAAAAATTCAATTTTTCCTCCTCAAAATTTAAGTCGTTTTTTATTACTCCTAAATTTTCAAATCGGTTCATATCTAATACTTCATTTTCAGTAAAAAATTCTTCAAAATCTTTTTCTCCGGTAGTATCACTTGATGTAAATAAACAAGGCCATTTCCCTTCTGCTGGTAAAGTTGCCATTAACAATCTAGCCTCATCTTCATCTTTACACAAGAAAGGTTGATATCCAAGTTCATTTAGGTATTTTACTGCGATATCTGCAAAAGTGATAAGATGCAAACTTTCACTTAATTTCGGAAAAAAGATATCTCTATTTTCTCCAAAAATACAAGACATCAAACATAATTGCCCTGATTCTTCTGGTATCACAAAATAGCGCTTAATATCATTAGGTGCAACTATAGGTTGCCTCTTCATAATTCTTTGATTAAATCCATGAAGCAATGACCCATCAGAGAAAGCAACATTTGCAAAACGAGCAGTAGAAATATCAATTTCTTTGCTTCTGCGCATCAGAAACATTTCCATGATTCTTTTAGAAGCGCCCATCATATTTACAGGATTGGCTGCTTTATCAGTAGAAACGCAAAAATATTTCTTAACTCCTTTAGCAATCGATTGTTGAATGGTTTTGTCTGTATTGAATATATTTACATTAATCATGCGCATTAAGGTAAATGGATCTTTTTCACTACGAACGTGTTTTAATGCCGATAGATTTAATACATAATCATAGTTGCCGTCTGCTTCTATAAAAGAATCATACTCTTCAGATCCAATATCTAAAGCAAAAGTTTGAAAATCACCCTCAATATAGCCAAAAGAGCTTCTAATATCACGAACCAATTCAACCATATTATTTTCACTGATATCCACCACATGTAGCTTCAGGGGATTTCTTTTAAATATTTCTTTAGTAACGGCTTGCCCTATAGAACCCGCTCCTCCAATTACAAGAAATTTTGAAGAAGAAACTAAATCTTGTAGCTGTTTCTCGTGTTGATATATATCTTGAGTAAATAATAATTTGTCTCTACCTATCAAATTTAATGTATTCATAATACTATTATGCCTTTATTGGTATTTTAAATTAAACCTTTTGATAACTAATCATTTTTTTAAATGCTATTGAATGTTCTAAAAGTTCTTCATAACTTCCAGAATCGATTACTCTTCCTTTGTCAAATACAAAAACACGGTCTGCATTTTTAATGGTAGCTAATCGATGCGCTATAGTAATTATAGTATACTGACCTTTGAGTTGCTCAATATTTTGCTGAATGGTATTTTCGGTTTCTGAATCCAAAGCAGAGGTAGCTTCATCTAATAATAAGAAATCTACTTCTTTAAACAATTCTCTAGCAATAGTGATTCTTTGTTTTTGACCACCACTTAAGCTAACCCCATTACTCCCTACAGGAGTGTTTTCTTTTTCTATTGTTTGCGCTAAAAAATGCGTTAAGTTAGACTGTTCAATAGCTTTATTGAATTTTTTTAAGTTTTCTGCTGTTTTAGGGCTCCAAAGCGTTACATTATTGTATATAGTATCATCAAAAAGAACAGGCTCTTGGGTTATGTAACCTATGCGTTGTTGAAAAGTTGCTATATTAAGCGTATTGGTATTTATACCATCAATATAAATTGATCCATTTGTAGGTGTTAAAAGACCACTAATTAGGTTAAGAAGTGTTGTTTTACCTGATCCACTTTCACCAACAAAAGCAATAGATTCGTTTTTCTTTATGGTTAGGGAAATACTTTTAAGAATAGGCACACCATTAGCATAAGCAAAAGAAAGATCTTTAACTTCTATATCACTTAATAGTTGTTCAAATTGTAAAGTACCTGTTTTAGTAGCTTTCTCTTTTAAATTTAACACAAAAGCATTCATATTTTCTATTGAACCCATTTTACCTAAGAATTGATTATATGAATTTTGTAAAGTATTCATAGCTGTTAACCCTCTATAGAAAAAAAGTAAACTTAAAACTATAGCTGAAAAAACACCCTCTAATAAAGTGACTTGAATATAAATGACTAGCAACACTATACCAATGGTTATAGGCTCTTTAGCTCCCAACATAACACTGCTCAAAACACCCATTTTTCTATTAGTTCTCTCAATATCTACTACCTTATTTTTCAAAAATTGACTATACATAGGCATCGTGGAGGTAGCTTTTAAATATTTAAAAAAAACTACGGCTTGAATAATATACCCTTGAAACGAGTTATTCCCTTGCACCAATTCCTTTGACAAAACCTTCGTTTTTCTATATAGGGTTGTAAAAATTAAATTAGACAAAACAGCTCCAATTACAATTAAAAGCGCAAACTCTGGACTAGACAAAACTGCTAAAACCACATAAGTCAACAGCATCATAAATTGTTGAATCATATCGGTATAATTCACAAACGATTGCATCAACCGATCAGCCTCTCCAGTAAGGGCATTTTGTATCACACCTGCGTCAGACGTCACATAACCTTCGTAACTATAATTGGACAAGGCATCTACACAATCCAATCTTGTTTTTGCAACAAAATATTGTTGATAAAGTACTCTTAAATAACGAACTAAAAAAATAGACAAGCCTTTAAAAACAAAAAAAACAAACATGATGATCAATACCGTAGCTAAATTTAATGTTATCCCCAAAGAATCAAAAGCCTTTAAAAGATAAGTAAAATTCCCATGTCCTTCTGAGCTAACTACAGCATTTGCGTCAGCAAAAAGTTCAATAAGCGGTAAAAACATCGCCAAACCTAAACCATCTAATAACCCTACAAGAACGCTAGCAATAACTAATATAAACAGTCTATATCTTAGCTTTTGGTAAAAATAGGTAAACTGGGGTAAGAACTTTCTAATAAGTAGTTTCAATTTATTTGATTTTATTTAATTAAATACAGTTCATTAACAAATATTTGACAACTCTAATAATATAAAAAATTATCAGTGAATTATTTAATTTTATTTCTACAACTTGGCATCACTATTTTTCAATATCCCTTTCACATCATACACTATAGCATTTTCTTGCATTAAAGGAGCTAGATCTAAGTTTAGGAATTCTTTATGGGCTACACCTAGGACGATAGCGTTGTATTTAGTTCCTGAAACAAGTTCAGGATGACAAGTAAGATTATACTCATGCTTTACTTCTACTGGGTTAGCCCAAGGATCATAAATTGTTACTTGTATTCCATATTCTTCAAGTGCACTCACCACATCTACAATTTTAGTGTTACGCACATCTGGGCAATTTTCTTTGAAGGTAATCCCTAAAAGCAATAGATTTGCTCCGTTTACTGTAATCCCTTTTTTTATCATCAACTTAACTACTTGAGAAGCTACATATTCACCCATACTATCGTTTAAACGACGACCTGCTAGGATAATTTCAGGATGATAACCCGCTTCTTGCGCTTTTTGAGCTAGATAATAAGGATCAACACCAATACAATGGCCACCAACTAAACCAGGTTTAAAAGGTAAGAAATTCCATTTAGTTCCAGCCGCTTCTAAAACAGCATGGGTATCAATATCTAATAAATTGAATATTTTAGCCAATTCATTCACAAAAGCAATATTAATATCGCGTTGTGAATTTTCAATTACTTTGGCAGCTTCAGCTACCTTAATGGTAGGTGCTAAATGCGTACCCGCAATAATAACTGATTGATACAAATCGTTTACTTTTATTCCAATTTCTGGTGTAGAACCCGCAGTAACTTTTAATATTTTTTCAACGGTATGTTCTTTATCTCCAGGATTAATGCGTTCAGGAGAATATCCTGCAAAGAAATCAACATTAAATTTCAACCCAGAAACACGTTCTAAAACCGGAATACATTCTTCTTCTGTAGCACCTGGATATACCGTAGATTCATAAATAACGATATCTCCTTTTTTCAAAACCTTACCTACCGTTTCACTAGCTTTGTAAAGTGGCGTTAAATCGGGACGGTTGTTCTTATCTACGGGGGTAGGTACCGTTACAATGTATATATTGGCATCTTGAATGTCGTTTAAATTAGCCGAACAATACAATCCGGTGGCTGAGGTTCTCGAAGCCACTGGATTGTCATTCACTAAAACCGCTTGCAAAATTTCGTCAGAAACTTCTAAAGTACTATCCGTACCCGAACGTAATTCTTGAATACGATTTTGATTGATATCGAATCCTACTACAGGGTATTTAGTAGCAAATAAACGGGCTAAAGGAAGACCTACATAGCCAAGTCCGATGATGGCGATTTTATTCATGAATATATTATTTTTTTTTAAAATTGTTAAGCTTAGACCTTAACTTAGTGAAAGGTTAGCACCTATATTAAAATATTGAAAGCCTATTTCCTGCATTTTTTCTGGATCTAAAATATTTCTTCCGTCAAAAACAAAAGCTGGCTTTAACATAGCATCGTATATTTTTTGCCAATCATAAGTTTTAAATTCATCCCATTCCGTTAAAATAGCAATTGCATGAGCATCTTTACATGCTTCATAAGGATTGTCATGAACTCGAACACCATTTAAATTTTCTTCTTCTGATCGTGATTGTAAATAATTCAAATCAGATTGAATTTGCTCTGTGCTTACTTTAGGGTCAAAAACACTAATATTAGCTTGTTCATTCAACAAATCATCTGCCACATAAATAGCCGCAGATTCTCTTGTATCATTAGTATCTTTTTTAAATGCCCAACCTAAAAATGCGATTTTCTTTCCAGAAACCGTATTATACAGAGTTTTGATAATATTCTTCGCAAAACGTCGCTTTTGGTGGTCATTCATAATGATTACTTGTTCCCAATAATCTGCAACTTCATTTAATCCATAGGATTTAGCAATATAGACTAAGTTTAGAATATCCTTTTGAAAACAAGAACCTCCAAATCCTACTGATGATTTTAAAAATTTAGGTCCTATTCTACTATCCATACCAATAGCTTTTGCCACTTCATTTACATCAGCACCTGTCTTTTCACATAGTTCAGATAACGAATTAATAGATGAAATTCTTTGTGCTAAAAAAGCATTAGCAGTTAACTTAGATAATTCAGACGACCAAACATTAGTTGTTAAAATTCTATCACTTGAAACCCATTGGGCATAAACATCAACCAATGCCTTTATAGCTTCTTGTCCTTCTTCTGAATCATCTCCACCAATTAAAACTCTATCTGGTTGTAATAAATCTGCAATAGCAGTTCCTTCAGCTAAAAATTCAGGATTAGATAAAATTTGAAACTGCACTCCATTTCCTGTATTATCTAAAATGCTTTTTATTGCTTCAGCAGTTCTAACCGGTAATGTAGATTTTTCAACAACTATTTTATTGTTTTTAGATACCCTTGCAATTTGTCTTGCACAAAGTTCAATATATTTTAAATCTGCTGCCATTCCTTTACCTGAACCATATGTTTTAGTAGGAGTATTCACAGAAATAAAAATTAATTGAGCCTCATCTATAGCTCTATCAACATCGGTTGAAAAAAATAAATTTTTACCTCTAACCTCTTTAACAATATCGCTTAAACCAGGCTCATAAATAGGAATATTCTTTTCGTCAGAATTATTCCAAGCAGCAATCCTCTCAGTATTTAAATCCACAACAGTAACCTGAATATTAGGACATTTTTGAGCAATAACAGACATTGTAGGACCACCAACGTATCCTGCACCAATACAACAAATTTTTGTTATGTTCATTTTATTAATTATTTTTAAAATTATTTCAAATTTTACACCTTTTAATTATTTAATACGATTTTGATTAATATCGAATCCTACCACAGGGTATTTAGCAGCAAATAAACGGGCTAAAGGAAGACCAACATAGCCAAGTCCGATGATGGCGATTTTATTCATTTTTTTTTGTTGAAGGTTTGTGGATATTACGAATACCCTTTTTTATACTTTATACTTTTTAATTTTTACTTTAAACTTTGTACTTCTCTCCGTCATTTCGAGTGATTTTATAAAGAAAAAATGCTAATTTTTGCTTTGTAAAATTGTATCGAGAACTATAGCAACCTGGTTTTTCAGTTCTTCTCGATAAACTTTTTAAAAAATAGCTAAGGCAATTTCATAAAAAAACTACAAGTGACGACCGTGGAATTATTTATTACTTATCACTTTTTACTTTGTACTTTTCACTTATCCCTTTGTACTTTTCACTTATCACTTTTCACTTATCACTTTTCACTTTTTATTTTTTTTAACCATATAAGGCATATAAGTTTTTTAAAGCTGATTATGATTGTGTTAAAAAGTGCACAAAAGATGTTAATAAATTACAGCATGATGACCGTAGAATTACTCTTCACTCTTCACTTTTCACTTTCACTTTTCACTCTTCCCTTCACCCCCGTCATTTCGAGTGATTTTATAAAGGAAAAATGCTAATTTTTGCTTTGTAAAATTGTATCGAGAACTATAGCAACCTGGTTTTTCAGTTCTTCTCGATAAACTTTTTAAAAAATAGCTAAGGCAATTTCATAAAAAAAACTACAAGTGACGACCGTGGAATTATTTATTACTTATCACTTTTC
>NZ_WIBH01000003.1:147636-285556 GCF_009495795.1 Flavobacterium sp. LMO6
ACTTTTTACTTTGTACTTTTCACTTATCCCTTTGTACTTTTCACTTATCACTTTTCACTTATCACTTTGTACTTTTTATTTTTTTTAACCATATAAGGCATATAAGTTTTTTTAAGCTGATTATGATTGTGTTAAAAAGTGCATAAAAGATTTTAATAAATTACGCTGTGACGATTGTGGAATTACTTATTACTTTTCACTTATCCCTTTTCACTCTTCACTTTTCACTTCTCACTTTTCACTTCTCACTTCTCACTTCTCACTTCTCACTTTGTACTTTTAACTGTTACTTCAAATTTTCCCAATACCATGAAACAGCTTCTTTCAAACCTTTATCAATAGTATGCGTTGGGCTATAACCTAATAATTTTTTTGCTTTATCAATAGAAGCTAATGAATGTGGAATATCACCTTGACGATTTGGACCATGAATAATTGCAACTTGAGCAATTTCAGAATCAAATTCGCTTAAATATGTTTTCAAATAATGTACTAAATCATTAAGTGTGGTTCGATCACCAACTGCAGTATTATAAACCGTATTAACGGCTGCTGAGTTAGTAGTTTCAATAGCACGTTCATTCATTTGAATAACGTTGTCGATATAAGTAAAATCTCTTGAATAATCTCCCGCACCATTAATTACGGGCGATTCATGTTGCATAAACTGTTTAACAAATAAAGGAATAACTGCTGCATAGGCACCATTTGGATCTTGTCTACGGCCGAACACATTAAAATAGCGGAGACCAATCGTTTCTAATCCATACGTTTTACTAAAAATATCGGCATACAATTCATTTACATATTTTGTAATTGCATAAGGGGATAAAGGCTTGCCAATAACATCTTCTACTTTGGGTAAATGTTCAGAATCACCATAAGTGGAAGAACTCGCAGCATAAATAAATCGTTTAACACCTGCATCTCTAGCAGCGACTAACATATTAAGGAAGCCAGAAACATTTACATCGTTACTAGTGATTGGATCCTTTAAAGAACGAGGTACCGAACCTAATGCTGCTTGATGTAATACATAGTCCGCTCCTTTTACGGCCAAGTGACAATCTTCTAAATTACGAATATCGCCTTCAATTAATTCGAAATTCGAATTTTCTAAAAAAGGCGCAATATTATGACGATGTCCTGTAGCAAAATTATCCAAACAAACGATTTGATGTCCTTTGTGTAAAAAGTATTCACACAAATTAGAGCCAATAAATCCAGCACCTCCTGTAATTAATATTTTAGCCATTAGTTTTGTTTTATTTTAGTTTAGTTTCAAGGTTAAGGTTTCAAGTTTAAGGTTATCCCTTCTTTAATCATATAAAGTATATAATTCCATATAAGTGTTCTCTATAGTGGTTTACACTTATTACTTATCCCTTTTTACTTATCCCTTTTTACTTATCCCTTTTTACTTATCCCTTTTCACTTAGCACTTAGCACTAGCCCTTCTCCCCCGTCATTTCGAGTGATTTTATAAAGAAAAAATGCTAATTTTTGCTTTGTAAAATTGTATCGAGAACTATAGCAACGTTTTATTTTCATATGTTCTCGATACATTTTTTACAAAATAGCTTAGGCAATTTTATAAAAAACACTCGAAGTGACGACTGTGGAATTAATTATTACTTTTTTTATTAAGGTATATAAGTATTGTCCATAGTGGTTTACACTTATCCCTCTTAACTGATCACTGACCACTGATCAATGTTCCCTCAAACTACCGCTCCAAAATCAAAGTAATCCCCAAACCATCCAAAACCAATATTGTTTTATTTCCTTTCTGTTCAACAAACGTAGCGCTTTGACCCTTGAAAGCCCCCTCTTGAAGTGTGATTGTACTGCCTGGCTGAACACCAGTTACGGCAATCGCTTTGTAAGATTCCTGCAGCATTTCTTTGATGGCAAGAATTTCGCTATCCTTCACAATAGCAGGCTTTCCCAACCAAAACAAATAACGAACCACTCCAGGGACAGCAAAAACAAGCGCTCTTTCTTTATCGTTTAATTTTACAAAAACATAAGAATTCAACAGTGGCTGTTGTATTTTTTTTTTACGATCGCTCCATTGTTTCTCCACAACAATAGTGGGACAATAAGCCTCAACACCCATCGAAAGTAGTTTTTCCGCTACTTTTATTTCATTATGAGGTTTTGTATATAAAGCAAACCAATCCACTTTTATTTATTTTTTATGTAAAAAACGCACAAATTTCACTTAAAACCCGAAACCCGAAACTCGAAACCCGTAACCCGAAACCCGTAACTTGCAACTCGAAACCCGAAACTCGAAACTCGAAACCCGAAAATTCCACGGCTTCGCCACATGAGTCACACAAAGTGCCCAAATAAATGTATACATTGAAAAATAAAAAAATTATTTCTCAAACAACAACAAGCCATTACCTTCAAAATGAGACGTGGTATGGATGATGATTTTTTTATTCAACTCTTTAGAAACTTTTGGAATCAACTGATCCAAATAGTCCTGATTCAAATGCATTCCTTCAACAATAACTTCAATCACACCTGTATCTAATCCCTTAGCACAATCGCCTACTAAATAAATTTTAGAGACATCACCTAATCTACTAAAGATATGTGCTATAATTTGATCAATACCAAGGTGCTTTCTGACCAATTCTTGCAAAACTCCAAAGAAGGGATGTGAAGCATTGGCACGATACATAACTTTAGCATCTTGCTCTTCACGAACTAAAAAACCAGCCTCACTCAAATTATTCAACTCTTTCCGAATAGCATTCGTGTTTTCTTGCATCTCAGTTGCCAACCCTCGCAAATAGCCAGTATTTGCTACGTTGATAAAAAATTTTACCAACAGCCGCATACGAGTTTTAGAAGTTATCAATGCCTGCAACATAAATTAGAGCTATATAAGTAACAAAAGTACTCATTTAATTTGTTCCTACAAAAACAATCCAATAATTTAAGATTAAATTTAAGTAAAATTTACCTATAAAAATAGAAAAAAAAATGTTAAAAGAAATAAAAACAAAAAAAAACAACAAATTAAACAATCAAAAAAAAAGCAACAACTGAGATAACAGTTTTTAGAATTTAAAAATATAAAAAATACATTTTGAGCCAGTTAAAAGGCAACACCAACTATTTCATACAAAAAAAACGAACATAACCGATTAAATGCGTAATTTATTCGACTAACTACATTATACATATTGATTGAGAATTTTCTTCATAAAATTGAATGAATAGACTTCGGCAAACTACAATAAAATAATAACATAAAAAAGGTTTTTTTAAAATTGAAGTTCCATTTTTTATGGCTATATTTGTAAGAATTATGGACAATCATAGACTTTCAATATATGAAAAATAATATAAAGTCATTTTTAAAAGTATTGAATAAATTAAGAATACTACCTTCTTGGTTAATTTTATTCTTAGACATAGCAATAATTTCAATCGTTGGAGCTTTCAATTATTTCATTTATAGTAATTTAGGAGTAAATCACAATAAAATTGCTCCAGCATTAGTGAGTTATCTTGTGCTACTAATTTGTTATCTATTCTACTTTTTTTATTTCAATACCTACAAAGGGATCATACGCTACTCTTCCCTTAAAGATATCATCAAAATTTTTAAAGCCGTATTTTTTGCCACTTTAACAGCTACAACAATACATATAATAAGCGCACAAATATATAATTATCCATTATTCATACTATCAACCTTGCTTAATGGAACATGTCTTGCTTTTTTTACCTTAATTTGGTTTAGAATTATGGTAAAATCGATTTTTCAACTGCTCAATCAAGACGAGTCACTTCCGCGCTCAGAAAAACAACCCATAGCTATTGTAGGGGTCAATACAGTAAACATCTCTTTGGTAGACCCATTAACAGCACCCACAAGCTTATATGAACTAATCTGTTTCTTTGATTTAAATCCTACTTTAAACGGAAAAAAAGTAGCTGGAATATCTGTGGTAGCAGGTTCAAACTCTATAATCACTTACTTGAGATGGAAAAAAATAAACAATATAATTTTACCCAAAGGATACCTCGAAGACGCGGAAGAAAAAAAATTAATTGAAGATTGCATACAAAATAGAATCAAAGTTTACAAACCTGAATTACTTCAAAAAGCAAATACAACAACCCCTCCCAATCTTAAAGAGTACGGTTTAGAAGAATTATTATTCAGAGATAAAATCAACATTGACAACCCAAAAGTAATTTCCGAATACAGCAACAAAGTAATCTTAGTAACTGGCGCAGCAGGATCTATCGGATCTGAATTAGCAAAACAAATCGCCGCATTTAATCCCAAAAAAATAATTATTCTAGACCAAGGGGAAACCGCATTACATGATATTGAATTGCATTTTAAAAAACAAGAACACGAATGCCATTCTAATTTTGAGTTAATCGACGTGACAAATCCGGACGAATTATCATGTATATTTGAAAAACACAAACCTGAAATAATATTTCATGCCGCAGCATACAAACACGTGCCTGTGCTAGAAAAAAACTTCAAACAAGCCATTAAAGTAAATGTTTTTGGAACGCTCAATTGTTTAAATTTAGCCCAGAAACATGGTGCCAAGAAATTTATTTTCGTATCAACAGACAAAGCTGTAAACCCAACCAACATTATGGGAACCAGTAAAAGAATTGCAGAAATGATTGCACAAAATATGTTTCACACACAAGAGTCAAAAAGCATGGAAATTATGATAACGCGTTTTGGAAATGTATTAGGCTCTAATGGATCAGTAGTGCATTTATTCAAAGAACAAATAGCACAAGGCGGACCAATTACAGTGACCCATCCCGAGGTAAATCGATTTTTCATGACCATTCCTGAAGCTTGCAAGTTAGTTATTGAAGCAGGAGCTATGGGAACTGGTGGCCACATCTATGTATTCGATATGGGTAAATCAATAAAAATTGTTGACTTAGCTGAAAAAATGATCCGATTAGCAGGAAAAATCCCGGGCGAAGATATCGCTATAGAATTTACCGGTTTGCGCCCAGGGGAAAAACTATACGAAGAAGTATTGACGAAAACTTCTGAAACCATGCCAACATATCACCCAAAAATAGTGATTGCTAAAGAAAAAGAACCAAGTTACACAAAAGAAGAAATCATTACCCTATTGGAAGGTTTTCAAACGAAAAGCAGAAAGGAAATGGTCAAACTATTAAAACAAATAGTACCAGAATACCAACCTGAAAAAAAAACTTAACAACCATTTAACCTATTTAATAAATATCTTTAGATATATTAAATTTAATTCAAAGTCTATTGAGTTATTGAAACCTTCAATTTAAAAATTTCTAATTTTAAATTGAATACTATTTTAAAAAACAACCGAACTATTGCATTAAAAAAATTGATTTCCAGAGAGCAATAAATTAACATTTCTCACAAACCACACCCATAGAATTCAATTAAAATGCAACATTCATCTGGAATTTAGCATTAACAGAAAACACACACCCATCACCCATCACCCATCACCCATCACCCATCACCTATCATACATCACCTATCATACATCACCCATCATACATCACCTATCATACATCACCCATCATACATCATCAATAAAAAAAAAAAAGCAACTCCATACATGAAGTTGCTTTTTATAGAAATAAAATGTACTCCTAATCTACTTTAAACACAACTCTTCTTACTAATTGACGTGCCAATTTAGAATCTTTAGGAACAGAAGCATCCTCTCCTTTTACAACTAATTTCAATCGATTAGGATCTATACCAGATCTAACAAGCATTTCAATAACACGTTGCGCTCTTCTGCGAGACAAACCTATATTGTAATCAAAATCACCAAATTCATCAGCATATCCAATAACTTCAGCATTTGAATTTGGATTTGCATTTAAATATTTAAGTAAGAAGTTAATCGCCGAAATGGTTCCTGTAGTAATTCTTGTTTCATCAAAATCAAAGAAAACATTTACATACTGACCATTAATCATGTTTTTCATCTGAATGTTAGAATAATTATTATCACCAGAAATCAAATTATTTACCGTTGCCTGTAAATCGCCATATGTATTATTAATATAACTTTCTAATTCATCTGGAATACCATTATTATTCAAATCAACAGCTCTACCCTTTGTATCAACTAAAACACCACCAATAGTATTATTTTCAACATCTAAGTAATCCGGAACTCCATCTCTATCACTGTCATTCATCATCGTTTCCAAATCTTCAACTCGAGCTAATAAATCTTTATATTCATCTTTCACATTCAAATTCTCCCAATACCAGTCTGCATGTCGCTCCTTTTTACCAAAATAAAAAGTAGCACCTAATATAGTAGTATAAACTGTACCTGTTCGACTCAAACTAGGATCTAATTTAGACTGACCGTCTAAAGCCACGTGATGGGTTAAATTGCTCGTCATAGTGAAATCTAAATTAAATGCTACTTTCTCAGAAACTTTAATCAATAAGGTAGCACCACCTAGAACACTGAAAATATTATCATAGTGATTAAAAGTTGTTGTTTCAGGGGCTTGTAAAAATGAAAAACCAGGACCTAAATGAAATTGCAAACCAAAAGTTTCTGTAAACTCTTCCCAATTCATAACACGATGCATGTTTAACACACCTTGAAAACTAGTACGATACATATTATTACTGAACTCAGGACTACCACTATCAGCGGAAAAATTATCGTATCCAAAGTCAATCATAACACCAAATTTGGTATTAAACATCTTTCGGACATTAAAATCAACGTGATTAAATTCGGGTTTTGTAAAATAATTGGGGGTAGTAGCATAGTAACCATCAGTAAAAGGACGGATTCCAATATTAGTACCCACATTTAAATTAACAGACCAGCTATTGTAATTCTTTTCACGATCTTTAGGATGAACCGTATCAGAAACTGTCTTGTTAATTACCTTGTTTGGAATATAAACTGAATCTCTTTTTTCAGAATCACTTTTATCAACCCTTTTATTTTTAGCATCCTTTTCAACAGGATCTTTTTTATCTGAATCTCTTTTTTCTTGCGATAATCCCGCAGTCAAAACAAAAAGAAAAGCAAAAACAAAATACTTTTTCAATGAATTCATAAGAATATTATTATTTTTATAGCAAACAAAATTAATGTTTTTTTTTTATTTATATCGTATAAAAGCAAAACACACACACAAAAACTACTTCTTAACACAAACACAACCTTCTCCTTACACCCATCCTCCATCATCAATCACCCATCACCCATCATCAAACACCCATCACCCATCACCCATCATCAATCACCAAAACTTATCAAACGAACTACGCGTTATTTTTTTAGTCGCAATCAAATAAGACACTTTAAAACCTAACGACGGGTAATTAGCCCCCTCTCGAGAAGTAAAATCGTGACTACGACCCAATCCAATATGAAAATTAAATAAGAAATCATTATATACATTTCTTTGAATTCCCCAATGCACTTCATACATCATTACATTACCTAACCTAGATTTTGAATCAAAAAGACGCTGTGTAACCAATTTATTTTGAAAACCAAAATAACTTCCTTCACCATTGGTAGTACGCAGTTTTTTCGCCACCCTAACATATCGATTGTAATAGTATTTTAGTTCCGACTTAAGATAGAATCCAGGATTTAAAAGATTATATTTATATCTAATTCTTTCACCCGAAACGTGAACTCCAGAAGAAAACCCAAGACCAGAATCTAAAGACAAAACCTTTGAAATTGGAATTTCATAATTAACTCCAACTCCTAAAACATTAAATTCAGCTTTTTGTAAATAGGGCAACGCAGTAGTATCGATTGCAATTTCTTGAGCAAAAGCGTAAAAACCATTGAAAACAAATAAAACAAAAAGTATAGGCTTAAAAGAAATCATAAAAACTTTTTTTGGTTAAAACAAAGTTAAGCTAATTTTTAATATTATTTCAATAAAAAACAAAATAACTTATAACACAAAAAAATCTACAACCCTTACAAACAGTAGCATTACACCACTTATTACCTCAAACAAATCACTTATTCCTTATAACACAACATTTGTAAATAAATTACCAAATTTAATCTCTTTAAAATTTATATTTTTCACTTTTCTCTATTCAATTTTAGCGAATGTAAATTTTGTAAATCATTTATTTATAGTATATTTGTTGCAATATTTGTTCTTTAAATAAAGTAAATTATGGAAAATAAATACTCTTCTAACCAACCTATAAAAACATATGTGTTGTTTTTATTGTTATTTTCTTTTAGCACCATTAACGCTGGAGAATATTTTTTAAGAGCAATAACAACTGGAACACGCAACTGGACAGACAACGCTACGTGGTCTACAGTAAGCAGTGCTAGTGCTACAAATACAGGCACATATCCACAGGCTGGGGATGCCGTTTTTTATAATGGTAGTAGTACAATTAACATACCTTTAAACGTAACAGTTGACAGTCAGTGTTTTTCATTTAGTAATATTTGCACAGGCAGTGGGTCAAACATTACTATAACTATTTTCTCTGGAAAAACGCTAACAATAAGTAATAATTTTGAAATATCAGGTGTTTCTGATATTATTAAAAACACCACATTAGTAGGAACAGGAACATTGTTAGTAAATGGAGACATTAATATTGGAACTGCAGGAATAACTACAACCACTACAACTAAATATACCAAAATTTCATTTAATGGCCCAAATATTAATTTGGCTGGAAATCTAAACATGTATAATATTGTAAATAGTACTTTAGGACAAGGTTCTTTTGTAAGTCATAGTGCGGGGAAATTTACGTTAACTGGCACCGGAAGCAAAGGGTACATGAACTCATATCAACCTGCTACCGGCTTGAGTATTAACAACAAATACCTAACTGAAAACGGATCGGCTGAAATTGAATTTCAACATGTTGGGGATTGTCCAATATATACAGAGCAAGGTATTACGAACGCTCCTGAATTTACAGCTACAGGAACAAAAATTACTTATGCTGGAAGTGGATCAGGAAGTGTTATTTATGGAAACTCCTATAATTTTTTAAATCTTAACAATCCTAATGGATATACCATAAACAATAACATAACCATTATAACTAGAATGGACTTAATTGCAGGAAATCTGAATATAGGTTCAGCCTTTACTTATTCTTTAAATGGTGGAGCACAACTTAACGTTAGCAGCGGAAATGGAGTTACAGGTTCTGGATTAAGATTTAGATATAACGGCCCTGTAGATGTAACCTACAGCGGTAATGTAACTAAAGCAGGAATAGAATTAAGAACAGGAACGGCATTTGGTGGTTCTGGAACAACACCTACTAGATTAAATTCCCTTACTATTTCAGGTACTACAAATTTTGACCTTGGAACTAGCGTAGGAAGAAACTCTTCTTCTTTAACATCTACTTCACTTTGGATATTAAATAGTTTATCAATCAATGATATAGATTTTATCTGCAACATGCCTACTATAAACGCCCCTAACATAACAGTAGCGGGAGGAATGACTACGTTTAATGGCAACTTAGGAAATGTTAACACATTAAGTATTAATGGAGACACAATACTAATGACAGATCTTTTGACAAATACTCTAGAACTTGGAGCAAATCTTATTAATCCAGGATTTATCGAAACAACAAATCTTAATGTAACCAATAACTCTACATTAGACAATGATGGATCTGGATTTATTTTAGTATTAGATGTTTTATCTGTTACGAGTGGAGCAGTTTTAGATACCGGAGGTGAAATTATTTTATATTCAGATGAATCAATTACAGCTCGGGTTGACCAAGTAGAAGCTGGAGCAATAATTGGAGATGTTACAGTACAACGTTATCTAATTAATTCAGAAAGAAGATGGCGTTTATTAACATCACCAGTTAAAGGCAATACTAACAACAAAATCTACCAAAATTGGCAAAACAACGGTGTAGCAGATGGTTTAACTGGTACTGATGTTTGGGGTCCGGTTGCAAGTTATAACGAAACAAACAACGGTATGAATTACTTGCCGATTTCTGTACATAATTTTAGAAAATACAACAATGGAGCTTGGACTTCTATTACCAACACAAGAACAGAAGATCTTTTTAATAGCACAAAAAACAACGCCTTTTTAACTTTTATTATTTATCCTTATGGAGAAGGCGTATCAGGGAATGATGGTGTACCAGGTTCATTAAATACAACATTACAAGCTAAAGGAAACTTAATTACTGGAAATCAAACTTATAGTATGGTTGCGGGTAATTACCAATTAATTGGAAATCCTTATACTTCTCCAATTGACATGGAAAGCTTAATCATATCTGGAGGCTTAAATGAAAATGTGGTCGATGAAAAAATTTGGATTATCGATCCAAATATTGGACAATACGGAGGATATGTCACTTGGGACCCAGTAAATCAATATAGCGCAGCAGGAGCACTAAATGCAACCGAAGACAATCATTTAATTCAAAGTGGTCAGGCATTTTTTGTAAAAACTCAAACATCACCATCTTCAACAACTTTTAGAATTAACGAATCTTTTAAAAGAGATGGTGCCAATAGTCAAGTTTTTGCAAGAACTACAAATACTGTATATGAAAGATTAAGAGTTAGTCTTGAAAAAATTGAAAATAACACATCACTGTACAAAGATGGAATAGTAGTAGCATTTTATGATGGAGCATCAAATAATGTTGATGAGAAAGATGTTGAAAAATTCACAAATCCAAATGAAACATTAGCATTTTTAAATGGAACTTCAAATTTATCAAGTGAACACAGAGCCCCAATTGCACATGGAGATGAATTATTCATTAGAGTAACGAGAGCTGTTGCGGGAACTTATAAATTAAAAATTAAAACAGAGAATTTTTCATTTGATGGAGGAGCTTTATTTTATGATTTAAAATTAGGAAGTATAACACAAATACCAATTGATGGTTCTGTTTTTGAATATGCTTTTGATGTTACTTCTGATGCTACTACTCAAGGAAACCGTTTTAAAATTGTTTTTGACACTACTTTAAGTAATGATGACTATAATAACCCACAAAATATTACAATTTACCCGAACCCAACATCAAAATCGGATGGAATTACGGTAAATTTAGGTAAACTTGATTTTGGAACATATTCATATCGTATTGTAAACATGTTAGGTCAAGAATTACAAAATGGAGATTTAACAAACCAAGAAATAAATCATCAACTTAAGATTAATTTCAATACCGCATTAAATGCTGGCGTGTATAGTTTTGAAATACTAGACAAAAACAAAACAATAAAAACATTTAAAATCCTAATTAACTAAAAGCCATATGAAAAAAATTATTTACATTGTATTATTATCTACAATTGGAACAACACCCCTACATGCACAAGGAGACCCTGGATTTGGAGATGAAGGTGGCGGGGATGGTCAAGATGCGCCAGTTACACCTATAAATGAATTAATTATTCCTTTATTGATAACAGGTATTCTAACTTCTATTTATTTTATTAAAAAGAGAGAAAGTCAATTAAAATAAAGGTGTAAATTATTTTAAAAAAAAACTCTATAATTTGAATTATAGAGTTTTTTTTTTTTAAATTTAAGAAATAAATTAAATAAAAGTTATGTAGTCCCTAATATAAACTTTATAAATTAATTTTTAATCAAAAAATTAATATATGAGTAGTTATATAAAATATATACTTTTTAAAGAGAGAATAATACTTTATTTATTATTATTACCTTTTTTAAGTTTTAGTAATTCTTTAAGTGCAAGTTTTACTACAAATCCTGCAACAGTTGGCGGAAGTGTTACCATTTGTAAAGGACAAACGATTACCTATACTAATAATTCTATAAATACCACCTCCACTTCACAATACAATTGGACGTTTACCAATAACGTTCCGAGTTCGTCAAACACAATTGGACCACATACAATTGTATATCCAAATGCAGGAACATTTACTACTACACTAACTTTAAACACAAACGCATCTAGTTATACCATAGTAATTAATGTAATTGACGCAGTACCAAGTATTCCACAAATAGCTTTGATCGATGGTAATTTTTGGACAACTACTACATTTAATGGTCAAAATTATTTTAGTTATTGTAGTAATGACGCTAATATATCGGGCGGTTTATTTTCATTTACAACACTCTCTACCCAAACAAATGCAAATACACAACACATTTTAGATTGGGGGGATGGAAGTTCTGACAATTATGTTGGAACAAACCTAGGAGATACTTTTCATTTTTATGCAACAGCAGGTTACTTCACTTTGACCTATACTGTAATATTAGATGGTGGTTGTATTAGTCAAAGGATTTATGAATTGTATATAGGGGCTATTCCAACAGCAACAGTTAGTGCAGTAGGAATTCCAACTTTATGCAACCCTGGAAGTGTAACCTATGATTTAATAACAGGAGCACAAAATACTCCAGGTACCATTTATACATTTCAAGTAAACGACGGAAGCGCACCTGTTTCATTTAACCACCCGCCTCCAGCAACAATTACACATCAATTTTTAAACAGCTCTTGTGGTTTAGTTTCAAATATTAACAATACGGTATATCCAAATTCATATCAAGCCTCTATTACAACATCAAACCCATGCGGAAATAGTACTAATGCAGTAGGACCTATTAACATTCAATCGGCTCCAATTGCTAATTTTACACGTACACCAAACAATGATATTGTATGTGAAGGAACTACAATAGCAATAAGCGACAGTACAGAAGGAGGCTACAATATTGGAGGACCTCCAACGTATACATGTACACAAGCCTATCGAAAATATTGGACAATAACAGGTCCTGCAGGAATAATTAGCACTACAACATCAGGAGGCCTTATAGCAAATCCGTATATAACATGTCCTAATAATTTTGGATACAACAATAACCAACCTACTAATCCAGGAGCGTGGTTACCAACATCTTCTGCAACGTTAAATGTGACTTTTTTATTGCCAGGGGATTATACAATTACTTTATATACGGGATCTAATTTATGCGGTATTAGTTCAATTAGTCAAAGCTTTTGTGTAGCTCCAAGAGTTATTTCCGATTTTTCAATGACAAACAGCGCAACTTGTGCACCAACAATACTAACTGTAAACAACAGTTCGAGCACCCCAGGATGTATGAACTCAAACAACTATTTATGGGAAGTAACAGCAACTAATCCAGATAATTGCCCAAGTTTTACTCCAGGAGATTGGTTGTTTTCAAACGGAAATGCAAATGACCTAGCACCAGAAATAACGATTAATTCTCCAGGAATATACAACATTAGTCTAATTACTTCTTTAAATATAGCTTCAGCAGGAGCATTATGTCAAGCTGATACAAAAACAACAACTTTAGTAGTTAAAGGCAAGCCAACAACAACACTTGTAGCAGAAACAATTTGCGAAGGTAGTACTATTACACTAAATCCAAATGTATTTAATTGTTATGCAACAGATCCTGTTTCTTATGTTTGGGATTTTGGAGCTAATCCTCCATCTACTATTTCTAACATAAATGATGCAACTCCTATTCTAACTTTTAATACACCTGGAATTTTTAATTACACACTAACAATTAGTAATGAATGTGGCAGCAATAGTTACAATAGTAGTATTACGGTAATGCCATCAGTTCATTTAACAGCTTCTGGTACACCTGCAACTTGTGTTAATACAACAATTTCTTTAAACGGATCAATAACGGGAGGTTCAACCAGTGGCACTTGGACAGCTTCTGAAATAGGAGGTACATTTACTCCAAGTCCAAATGACATAAACCCTACCTACACACCACCTTTAGACTATATTGGAACCATTACATTTACATTAACTTCAGACGCTCCTTTAGCACCATGTACCGTTGTTTCCGAATCCTTTTCAACAGTTTTCAATACGGAAGCAACAGCAAATACTGGAACTTATGATCCTTTATGTGAAGATGAAACTTTGCAATTAAATGGTAATATTGGTGGAGCTGCTGCTTCTGCAACTTGGAGTTCTTCAATAGGGGGCCTATTTTCAAATATAAATGATATAAACAGCACTTATACACCTCCAAGTGGGTATATAGGAGATGTTATTTTAACACTAACTACAAATGACCCACCAGGACCTTGCGACGCTGTTTCAGATACGGTAACAATTTCTGTACTTCCTACTCCCGTTGTAAATCCAATTAATGATATATATGTATGCAATAATGAAGCGGTACCAACAATTGTATTTACAGGAACAAGCGCTAATTTATTTACCTGGACAAATTCTAATACAGCAATAGGATTAGTAGCAAATGGAACAGGAAATATAAGCTTTACTGCAACAAATACAAGCAACAGCCCAATAACAAGTACCATAACTGTAACACCCGTAAATAATAGCAGTACTTCTTTTTGCGGAGGTATTCCAACAACATTTACAATTACAGTAAATCCGGCTGTCCAAATAAACGCTATAGCAAATCAAACGATTTGTAACAATGATACTAGTGCTGCCATTTTATTTTCCACAGCGAATGCACCAGGAAACACAACGTATAATTGGACAAATGATACCCCAGGAATAGGTTTGGCTGCTAGTGGAAATGGAGATATTGCACCTTTTGTAGTATCAAACACTACAAACAGTCCCATAGTTGCAACAATATTAGTAACACCAACATACAGTTACAATGGCATAAACTGTATCGGAAATGTAGTTCAATTTACAATTACTGTGAATCCAGATATTCAAGTAAATCCGATTTCAAATAGAACAGTTTGCAACAATGAAATAGTAACACCAATACCATTTACATCCACCTCAACCGGAGGAAGTAATACATATCAATGGACGAATGATAATACAGATATTGGGCTGGCTGCCAACGGCACTGGAAATATTGGCTTTACAGCTACCAATACCACAACTACCCCAATTGTAGCAACAATTACCGTAGTTCCTTTGTACACATTAAACGGCATAACTTGTTCTGGAAATCCAGAAAATTTTTCAATTACTGTAAATCCATCTGCACAAATAAACCCAATAGCAAGTCAAGTACTTTGTCATAACAACAGTACGAATGCCATCTTCTTTTCTACTAATAACACCTTAGGAACTACTGTGTATAATTGGACAAATGATACCCCAGGAATAGGTTTGGCAACGAATGGAACGGGAGACATTAGCAGTTTTATTGCCACAAATAATTCATTTGTACCTATAGTAGCTACAATTTCTGTTACCCCTACTTTTACATACAATGGGGTAAGTTGTATTGGAAATGTAGAGCAAATAACTATTACGGTAAATCCAGTAGCGCAAGTTAATCCAATCGCTAATACTGCCGTTTGTAATAACAGCACAACTGCACCTATAGTATTTCAAACAAATAACACCGGAGGAAATACCACATTTCAATGGACCAATAATAATACCAATATTGGATTGGCAGCCAATGGAACTGGAGACATCATTAGTTTTTTAGCTACTAACAATTCAACAACACCTGAAATTGCTACAATTACGGTTACTCCTTTTTTTACAAATAATGGGATAACTTGTAGTGGAAATAATGAAACCTTTTTAATTACTGTTAACCCAACTGCACAAGTAAATACGATTGCAAATCAAACCCTTTGCAACGGAACACTATTAAATGCTATTTCTTTTACTACAAACAACACCATAGGTACAACAACCTATAACTGGACAAACGATTCTCCATCTATAGGTTTACCAGCAATTGGAAGTGGAGATATAAATGCATTTATTGCAAATAATACAGCTCTAAATCCTATTACTGCAACAATTACAGTAGTACCAACTTTTACATATAATGGTAGTAGCTGCACAGGAAATAGCATTCAATTTACAATTACAGTAAACCCAAGTCCAGTAGTGAATTTTTCAGAAAGCAACCAAATAATTTGTTCCGAAGAAAATACTACTGAAGTACAACTAACAAGTACTACAGCAGCAGTTATATTCAACTGGACGGCGGTTCAACCAGCAGGAATAACAGGAGTTATAACTGCAGGAACAAACACTATTCCAGTACAAAATTTAATAAACACTACAAATGCTCCTATATCCATAACATATGAAGCTTATGCTATTACAAGTGACGTTTCGGCTTGTCAGGGAGTAATTTCCAACTATACCATAACAGTATTACCTAAACCTCACATATTGAATGAGAACTTATTCTTATGTAGTGGACAAAATTTTGACTATTCTCCAATTAATGGTATACCAAATAACAACATAATTGTTCCTATTTCAACGAACTACACTTGGACTGTTTCAAACAATCCAATGATAACTGGTGCAAGCAATGGATCAGGTACATCGATTAGTCAAACGCTTATTAATACCACTTCAATTTCACAAACGATTACATACACAGTTACTCCTTCTGCAGGTGGTTGCAATGGCAATGATTTTACGCTTACATTTACAGTATTACCAAAACCAGATGTTTTATTTAGCATTGGGAACCAAACTAGTTGTAACAATTCCAATACACTTCCTGTTCAATTAAATTCTACAATTGCAGGAAACTACAGCTATACTTGGAACGCTTCTATTCCTTCAGGTATTCAAGGAGCTTTATTAAGTGGAACAGGAGATATTCCAAGTCAAACATTAATAAACACAACCAACTCACCACTTACCGTTACTTATGAAGCTTTTGCTGTTTTTCAAAACTTGGGCTCATCTTGTACTGGTCCAATCAGTACATACGAAATAACAGTAAATCCCTCTATTTTAACGAGTACTATAATATCAAATTATAATGGATTTAATATAAGTGGATTTGGAGGTAATAATGGGTTTATTGAACTTAACACAAGCGGAGGTTCAGGTAGTTATACCTTTAATTGGACAGGACCTAATGGTTTTTCGGCTTCAACTGCAAACATTAGTAATTTAACAGCAGGAAATTATACTGTAATCATTAATGACGGAGTATGTACTCCAATTACACTAAACTTTGCCTTAACAGAACCAGATGATTTACTTGTAATAAATAATGCAATTGCTTTACAGGATGCTAATTGTTTTGGTTCAGCAACTGGAACTTTAGGAGTCACAATTACACAAGAATCGGTACCTCCGTATAATTTTGAAATAACGAATAACGGGATAATTACACAAAGCATTGTAAGTTCAAATATTAATCCAATATTCAATGGTTTAATTGCTGGTATTTACAACATACAAATTACTGATGCAAATGGAAACACTAAAACCATTTCTAATCTAGTCATTTCTGAACCTACAGAATTAGTTGTCACAACGGCAGCTACTCAAATAAGTTGTTTTGGATCGAATGATGCAAGCATAACACTATATGTTATTGGAGGAACTCCTCCCTACACTATAAACTGGAATAATTTTGCAACAGGAACTCAATTAAATAATCTAGGCGCAGGAACATATACTGCTATTGTAACTGACGCAAAAGGTTGCGAAAAAATCATACAAACCACCATTGCCAATTTACCAGTATTTATGCTGCAGCCAGTTGTAAATCAAATAACTTGCTATGGAGAAACAGACGGAAGTATTGATTTAGGTCTTATAGGAGGGTTATCTCCAGTAACTGTAACTTGGAATGATGGTAGCACAGCAGGATTAGTTAGAAATAACTTAACAGAAGGAATTTACATTGCAATTGTGACCGATGGAATGGGATGTACAATCCAACGAACATTTTCTATAGTAGCTCCACAAGTTCTAATTTTAGACGGTATTGTACAAAATGCATTAGACTGTACAACAAGTAACTCTGGCGGTATTAATTTAATACCTTCTGGAGGAAGTCCTCCGTATAGCTTCAATTGGTCGAATGGAGCTACTACAGAAGATTTGACTAATGTTACAAATGGAAATTATTCGGTTATTGTTACAGATTCTAGAGGATGTAGCGAAGTAGCACAATACACTGTTTTTAGACCGCAACCTCTAGTGGTAAACTTAACACAATCGAGAAGTGTAAATTGTACAAACGGAGATGTGTCAAATAATTTTGAAGTACAAATTAGCGGAGGAGTTCCACCCTATCAAATCAATTGGTCTAACGGAATAGTATCAGGAAACTTTAACCAATTTATGACAACTACTCAAAATGGATTAATTTCAGTTACAGTTACAGATTCCAACAGTTGCGCTAATACTGCTAACTACACAATAGACAACCCAGATATAGGCAGTGCTAACTTTTCTCAGAGTTCAATTTCTTTTATAACTTTTGGAAATTATTCAGTTGAAGATGCAATACAATTTACCAATTTATCTACTGGAACCCCTTTAGGTATTTCATGGGATTTTGGAGATGGCAGTTTTTCTACGGAAGAAAACCCAGAACACACTTATTTTTCAGAAGGCAATTATACAGTTACACTTACAGTATCCTATGAATTAGGTTGTAGCAGTACCTATTCAATTCTATTAAATATTGTTAAAGGGTATAAATTAATAATGCCAAATGGATTTACAGCGAATAATGATTCAATAAATGATAGATTTGGACCAGCTTTCGAAGGACTAAAATCATTAAAATTAACGATATACGATAGTTGGGGCAACATAGTATATTTTGAAGAAGGAGATAATATTGCGGGCTGGGATGGAGTAATAAATAATCGACCAGCAGAAAATGGCAATTATTACTTCAAGCTAACTGCATCCACTTTTTTTGGAAAAAATATTGAAGAAAACGGACCATTCATACTACTAAAATAACCAGTCGATGAAATTAAAATTTTTATTATATACTATAGGGTTATTCAGTACATATATGAGTGCTCAAGATCCTATTTTTACGCAATACTTCCTAGTTCCTGAAACTATAAACCCAAGTTTTACTGGGTTTTTAGAAACAACTAGTGCAGGTGTAATTCATCGTTCGCAATGGACCAATTTAAAATATAAAATTGATACTGATTATGCATATTGTAGCACTTGGTCTGAAAATAATAATAGCGGAATTGGTGTTAGTTTTCTAAATCATAGAGAAAATTTTACAGGTTATAATTACCTGCAAGCAAATGTTAATTATGCGTATCGAGTTGAATTAAACGATGAATGGTATTTTAGACCCGGAATAGAAGTTGGCTATGGTAGTAAAAGTTTTGGTTTTCAAAACTTAATATTAAGAGATCAAATAAATATTGATACAGAAATAATTAATCCTACAAGTATAGATCCGCTGCAATTAAACAATAGAATACATTTTATAGACATATCTACCGGATTATTGTTTTATACTGAAAACATTTGGATAGGAACTGCTATTAAACATTTAAACAAACCAAACATCGCAATTGCTGAAGAAGGAAATATCCCTTTAGACATGTTTTACAATATATCTACAGGTTATGAATTTGACATTGCTGACTATATAACTCCTACATTTTTACCTTATGAAACTAGAATGATGCTAACTGCAAATTTCATGAGTCAGGGAGAATACAATAGATTAGACATTGGAACTTCTTTGATTTTTAGCCATTTTACAGTAGGAGTAACTGCTGCATTAAATCCCATGAAAAAAACGCAAGAGAGTCATACATTAACTTCTTTAAATCTTTTTAGCGGACTTCAGTATGAAAATTTTAAATTAGGATTTTCATATGACGCAAACACCTCCAAAATAGGTAATACTGGAGGTGTTTTTGAACTTGGATTAGTCTACCAATTTGATGTTGATGCTAGAAAATGTTTTGGTTGTCCGGGTTATTAAAAATTAACCTATTTTAGAAAAATGAAACCCAATTTCCTGCATTTTTTCTGGATCTAAAATATTTCTTCCATCAAAAACAAAAGCAGGCTTTAACATAGCTTCGTATATTTTTTGCCAATCATACGATTTAAATTCATCCCATTCCGTTAAAATAGCAATTGCATGTGCATCTTTACATGCTTCATAAGGATTGTCATGAACATGAACACCATTTAAATTTTCTTCTTCTGATCGTGATTGTAAATAATTCAAATCTGATTGAATTTGCTCTGTGCTCACTTTAGGATCAAAAACACTAATATTCGCTTGTTCGTACAGCAAATCATCTGCCACATAAATCGCAGCAGATTCTCTAGTATCATTAGTATCTTTTTTAAATGCCCAACCTAAAAATGCGATTTTTTTTCCAGAAACCGTATTATATAAAGTTTTGATAATATTCTTGGCAAAACGTCGCTTTTGGTGGTCATTCATAATGATGACTTGTTCCCAATAATCAGCTACTTCATTTAACCCATAGGATTTAGCAATATAGACTAAATTTAGAATATCCTTTTGAAAACAAGAACCCCCAAACCCTACTGATGATTTTAAAAATTTAGGACCTATTCTACTATCCATTCCGATAGCTCTAGCAACTTCATTAACATCAGCACCCGTTTTCTCACACAATTCACTCAATGCGTTAATTGAAGAAACACGTTGTGCCAAAAAAGCATTCGCCGTTAATTTTGACAATTCTGATGACCAAACATTAGTGGTCAATATTTTATCTTTAGGAACCCAATTTGCATAAACATCCACTAAAAGTTGAATTGCTTTTTGACCTTCTGGTGTAGAATCGCCACCAATTAAAACTCTATCAGGAGCAAATAAATCTTCAACAGCAGTTCCCTCAGCTAAAAATTCAGGATTGGATAAAATTTGAAAATTTACACCATTACCCGTATTATCTAAAATATTTTTAATTGCACTTGCAGTTCTTACCGGCAAAGTTGATTTTTCAACAACAATTTTATCGTTTTTAGCTACACGAGCAATTTGACGCGCACATAATTCAATATATTTTAAATCAGCAGCCATACCTTTTCCAACTCCGTAAGTTTTAGTCGGTGTATTTACTGATATAAAAATCATATCCGCTTGATCAATTGCCTTATCAACTTCCGTTGAAAAAAACAAATTTCTTCCACGTGCCTCAGCTACTACATCACTTAAGCCTGGTTCATAAATAGGAATATTTTCTACATCTGGATCATTCCAAGCAGCAATTCTTTTTTCATTTAAGTCAACAACAGTAACTTTTATATGTGGACATTTCTGAGCTATAATGGCCATTGTTGGCCCTCCAACATAACCCGCACCAATACAACAAATATTTGTTATCATATTTTAAAATTTATCTTTTAAATTTAATAGTATCTTTTTCCATCCTTTAGGCTCTACTTTCTCATCATGATATCCTTCACCATAAACACCATAACCATATCCATACGCATAGCCATAACCGTATTTCGCATTATTTCTAAAACCATTAAACAAAATACTTATGTTATGTAACTCCCCTCGTTTATGCTTTTCATTTACAACACTTAGCATTCCTTTTTTAGTAAAACCTTGTCTTGTAACATAAATTGTAGCATCACAAAACTGAGCTAATTCTAAAGCATCAGACACTAAGCCTACAGGTGGTGTATCTAAAATAATATAATCGTATTTTGATTTGAGTTCTTCAATCATTTCGTTCATCGCTTCACTCATTAATAATTCTGAAGGATTAGGCGGAATTGGACCAGATGGAATAACATCTAAAAATGGAATATGTGTTTTCTGAATTACTTCATCTATCGATTTTTGACCAATTAAATAATTTACCACACCGGTAATATTGTCAATATTAAAATCCCCAAAAATCCTTGGCTTTCTCAAATCTAAACCAACTATAACTGTTTTTTTATCACTAAGTGCAAAAACTGTAGCTAAATTTATTGAACAAAAGGTTTTTCCTTCTCCACTCACAGAAGATGTTAACATTAATATTTTAGCTCCTTCTTTTTGATTTTGTTTTTTATACATAAACTGTAAAGAAGAACGAATTGCCCTAAAAGACTCAGCTAATGGCGATTTAGATTTTTCAAATACAGATAAATTATTTTCAGTATTTTTTTTACCTACAATACCAATAATTGGAATTTTAGTCATTTTCTGTATATCTTCAAGTGTATTAATATTGTTATCTAATAATACAATAACAAATACAATCAACAATGGCAATAAAATTCCTAAAAATGCCGCTAAAATATAATTTATACTTGTTTTAGGCCCTCTTAATCCACCACCAATATCTTTGGCAGGATCAAGAAATTTGATATCAGAAATATTTGCTGCTTTAACAATTTCAGCTTCACTTCTTTTTTCTAAGAAAGTACTGTATATTTTATCTTTTAAATTATATTTTCTAGTAATTTTAATATGCTCTTGTTTATTTTCGGGCAATAAACTAGCTTCTCCTTCAGCTTTTGCGATATTCTTATTAATCAATGATAAGTTTAAAGCTAAGGCACTTTTTGAACTTGCAATGTTTTCTAACAAAACTTTCTTAATAGATTCCATTTCAACATCAAATTCAGAAAACATTTTCTTGTTTTTAACCGAATAAGCCAAATTAGCACGTTCTGCAGATAACTGAATTAATTTAGTTACATTTCCTATTACGTTTGGATCATCTATACCTGCTACCGTAGGAGCTGGCAGTTTAGCATAATCGGTAGTTTTCTCTAAATAGTTTTTAAGCAAGTTATAATAAGCAATTTTCCTATTAATAGCATCTTTTTCAACATCATATCCAGACAATCTTGCACTTAAAAGCCCACCTCCTGCTTCGTCTTCTAGTTCAAAAATATTTTTACCTCGTCTAAATTCTTTTAATTCATTTTCAGCATCTTTAATTTGACCTTCCATTTCCTTTAAAGTGCTATCTATAAAACTAATTGTATTATTTGCAAAAAGATTTTTACTTTCTAATTGTATCTTTCTTAAAACCTCAACAGTAGTGTTTAAATACTCAACTAGTCTATATTTATTAGACCCATCTAATTGCAATCGAACAACAGATAGAGCTTTTGCATCTGCACTTATATCTATTGATCGATAAGATGCAACTGTTTGATTAAAATCATCGAAACGTATAAAATATTCTTTATTTGTAAATTCAAAAGCTTCTGGTTTAATTATCAATTTAAAATTTAAAAAAGGTAAATCAACAGAATCATTAATTTTATAAATTTTACTAAATTCTCCTCCCGAAACATTAACGGGTTTAACAGTAACATCTGAATATTGAATCAATGAAGCGGTTGTTTCTTCACCAAAATCAACACTTAATTTATATTGCGAAGGTGATATAAACTTAATTTTTATTAGTTTCCCAAATAATTGCCCTTTTGTTTTATCTATTTCAACATAAAAAGGGGCTTCTCCATAAGCGTCTTTGTAAAAATATTCTCCTTGTTTTAAATATTTAATATAATATTGAAGTTTATCAACTACTATTTCATTGTGTGAACGCGACTTTAAAGTTGTTATGATAGTTTGTACTTTATCAGACGTACCGCCCCAATTAAATACTAAACTTGTATTAGATGTAAAAAAGGGATTGTTTTGATCTTCAACTAAAATAAGTGATTCCATCCCATACATACTTTCTTTTCTAATATTCACATTATAAGCGTAAACAAAAGTTATGATAAGAGATAAAACAAACCATTTCCAATACCCTATAATTCTCAAAAGAAACCCTTTGAAATCAAAAGAATTTTGTGATTCGAAAAAATTAAAATCTTTAGTATCTAACATCTTAATATTATAACGTTTTAGACAACACTAGAAATGTTGTAATTATAGATATAGCAGTCATTATTGTTGCAACAGATTGTACTCCTGTAACTCCTGTTCCCCAAGTTTTTTGCTTGAGTGGTTTTATAATGATATAATCATTAGGCTGAATATAAAAGTAAGGCGAATTCATAGCACTAGCATCTGTCAAATCAATGCTATACGTTTCAAATCCATGAGGAAATTTTCTTATAATTTGAACTTCTTTTCTGTTTCCTGTTATGGGAATATCACCAGAATTAGCTATGGCTTCCATAATGGTTGCTCGATCTTGGTATAAAACACCCATCCCAGGTTCCCCAATTTCTCCGTTTATGACATATCTTAATCCTGCTAATTTTACAGTAACAAAAATATTAGCTTCTTTTTTAAAGTACTCTTCTAATAATTGCTTTTCTATTTTTTGTCGAATCTCGTCTGCAGTAAAGCCTAAAACATTTACTTCTCCTAGAATTGGCACTCTTATATTACCATGATCATCTACTGTATATCCATTAAAAAATAATGATTGCGGAGATACTTGGATTTGAGTAGCTCCTTGTGAAGAAGCGGAAAACATTTCCACTAACTTTTGATCTAAAGCTTTAATATTTATACTTAAAATATCACTTGCTTGAATTCTGTAAGGTTTTGAATTCTCTTGTACAACTCTAATTGAATCTGACTTTGAAGCAGAACTAGGTTGTAAATATGTTATATCTTTTGTAGAAATACAAGAAGTTAATATAACAGCAAATAAGGCTAAAAAAACTATTTTTTTCATGAATAAGCTATACTGATACTATTTGCTTTTTACTAGAAAATGCAAACTAGTCTAAATTTAGGAAACAAATATAGTTTTTACAATTAAAATAAAGAAGTTATTCCGGTAAATTGATATAAAAATAACGCAATTTATTGCTTAATCGAAATCTCAAACGGTATTCTATTTAACAAACTTCTACCTAATGTTACTTCATCTGCATATTCTAATTCATCACCTACAGCAATTCCTCGGGCAATAGTAGATGTTTTTAGAGCAAAATCTTTAATTTGTTTGTAAATATAAAAATTAGTAGTATCGCCTTCCATAGTTGAACTTAAAGCAAATATAATTTCAGAAACCGCATTATTCTTAACCTTTTCAACTAAAGAATTAATTTTTAACTGACTTGGCCCTATTCCTTCAATTGGAGATATTTTACCTCCCAACACATGATAAACGCCTTTAAACATTCCTGTATTTTCAATTGCCATCACATCTCTAACATCTTCTACAACACAAATAATAGTTTTATCTCTAGATAAATTTGAACAAATTCCACAAATATCAGAATCTGAAATAGTATGACATTCTTTGCAATATTGAATATCATTTCGCAATGAAGCTAAAGCAGCTGTTAAACCTTGTGTTTGATCTACAGGTTGCTTTAATAAATGTAAAACCAGTCGCAATGCAGTTCGTTTACCAATTCCTGGTAATTGTGACATTTCATTTACGGCATTTTCAAGTAATTTAGAAGGTAATTCCATAGCACAAAAATACAGAAAAAGTTGGAAGATGGAAGTTGGAATACGGAAGTTTCCTAAAAATAACTGTAAATGAATTTTCTTCTAACTTATCGCCTCAAACTTCCATCTTTTTCCTATTTTAGCACAAACAAAAAACGAATTTATGTCTTCAGAAACTATATTAGCCATTATTATTATTTATTTTGGAATTCTAATTCTAATATCCAATTTTGTTAGTAAAAAAGACAATAGTAACGATGCTTTTTTTAAGGCAAATAAAAACTCCAAATGGTATTTAGTTGCTTTTGGAATGATAGGAACAGCTCTTTCTGGAGTAACTTTTATATCTGTTCCTGGCGAAGTTGGAAATCCTGATTTTCAATTCAAATATTTTCAATTTGTAATAGGCAATGCCATTGGTTTTATAATTATTGCTACCATTTTACTACCGTTATATTACCGCATGAACCTAACTTCTATTTATAGCTATATAGAACAGCGTTTAGGACTTGTTAGTTATAAAACAGCAGCAACTATTTTTTTAATAAGTAGAACTATTGGATCTGCGTTTAGATTATATTTAGTGGTAATTGTATTGCAACGTTTTGTTTTTGATGATTTTGAAATTCCATTTGCAGTAACAGTTTTAATTTCTTTAGCTTTAATTTTTGCCTACACCTATCGTGGTGGATTAAAAACGATAATTATTACCGATACTTTACAAACGTTTTTCTTAGTTTCATCTGTTTTTCTTACCATTATTTTTATTTGCAATAGTTTAGATTTAAGTTTTTTTGATGCCTTTGAAACCGTTAAAGAAAGTCAATATTCTAAAGTTTTCTTTTTTGAAGACTATTTAAAAGGAAATTATTTTTGGAAGCAAATTTTAGGAGGTATTTTTGTAACTATTGCAATGGTTGGACTTGACCAAGATTTAATGCAAAAAAACTTAAGTTGTGCTACTATTGGAGAAGCGCAAAAAAACATGTTTACGTTTACCGGAATTTTTGTAATTATCAACATTTTCTTTTTAAGTGTTGGCGCACTACTATATTTATATGCCGAAAAAAACGGGATTTCTGTTCCTATGGTAGATGGTGTAAAACGTACTGATTTGTTGTTTCCGGAAATTGCTTTTAATCATTTAACCCTTTTTCCAGCTGTTGTTTTCTTATTAGGATTGACGGCAGCAACTTTTGCCACTACAGATTCTGCATTAACCGCCTTAACCACTTCATTTTGTGTAGATTTTTTAGGCATGGATAAGGAAAGTAAAAAGTTGGACGCAGAAAATAAAAACAAAAAAATGGTCAGAACACGTCATTTTGTTCACATAGGATTTTCCTTGTTGATGTTTTTGGTCATAATCATCTTTAATTCATTAAATGACAAATCTGTAGTAACAATGATTTTTAAAGTTGCCAGTTATACCTATGGACCTCTTTTAGGGTTATATGCTTTTGGCTTGTTTATGAAAACAAAAACGGTTCACGATAAATTAGTTCCAATAGTTTGCGTAATTTCTCCTTTAATCTGTTATTTATTGGCTAAAAATTCTGCTTTACTTTTTGGAAATTATGTAATTGACAATGAATTAATTATTATAAATGGCTTAATTACTTTTATAGGATTATTGTTCATTAGCAAACCGGCAACAAGCCAAACTCAATTTTAATATTGATTAGTAGCCAAAAGCACTAAGGTACATGCTACTTCATATTCAATATTTTTTGCTAGTAAAATTTTATAAAATTCTGGGTTTTCTGTTCCTGGATTAAAAATAACTCGTCTTGGATTTAGTGATAAAATATAATCATAATAATCTTCTTGCACACTTGGGTTGATGTATAAAGTTACAGTATCTACAGCATGAAAGTCTAATTTTTCGGTCTCAATTGGGATATCAAAAGCCATTCCTTTTTTAACCCCTATAGCAACTACTTGATGGCTTTTATCTACTAAACTATGAATTGCTTTATATGAATAACGCTCTTTATTTGTAGAGGCTCCAATAACTAATGTTTTCATGATTTTTATGTTTTATACTCTAAAGTTACGAATAAATAAACAAATAATAAAAATTTGCTAAAATCTAAATTCGAAAGAAAAATTGAAGTAATTTTAAACAAAAATGCTATTCAATATTTCAAATAAAAATTTAAAAACAGAAAAACAAATTAATGATTTGGTTGGAAAACCATTTTCATTAATTGAAAACTTAAAGAGAGGTGGGATTGGTTCTCCAAAACTATTTATTACCCGATGCAGCGCTGCAATTTATGAATTATTACATGTAAACGAATCTGTAAAATTTTGCAACATTGAAATTCGCCCGAAAGGAATTATTATTGGATTTCAATCAAGATTAGAAGTTTATGTGCTTGTAATTCCTTTTTACAAATTAGTAATTTTTAAACATGGAAACACCGTTACTTTTCACATAGACCACCATTATATTTCTATTGACAGCTCTAAAAACAGTAAAGGAGTTAAGCATTTTATTAATAAGATTGAAATCGAAAAAGAGAAAAACACACCCTATTCACCACTTGACATGTACTAATTGAATTCGTATTACAATTTTGAAACACAAAAGTAATTTAGATTTTATTTTTTAAAGAATAGAAAATAGTTAACTTGTGCCCAATTTACAAGAAGTTAGGTATGGAAGTTTTTATTTATTTATTTGCTGCTTTATTTTCCGTTTTAAATCCTATTGGAACGGTTCCTATTTTCGTAGGATTAACTGAAGGTTACTCGAAATCCGAATTATCAAAAACTTCTTTATGGACTGCTATTAACGTTTGTATTATATTACTTATTTCATTTTTTATTGGGCAATATGTGTTGAGTTTTTTTGGAATTACAATTACGGCACTTAGGATTGCAGGTGGAATTATTATTACCAATTCTGGATTTAGCTTACTTAATGGTCAGTTCAGTAAAAACAAAGGTATTAACAAAAAAGTAGAAGAAGAAGCGCAAGAACGAAATGACATTGCTCTTACGCCTTTAGCCATGCCAATGCTAGCAGGTCCGGGCTCAATGTCTTTATTAATTGCTTACTATCAAGAACTAAAAAGTACAGATGGTTTTATTTCAACTTATGAAATAGTATCATCAAGTTTAGCGATAGTAGTAGTGGCTATTGTAATTTTCATCATACTTAGAAGTGCTTACTTTTTATCTAAATTACTAGGGAATTCGGGGATTATTGCAATCTCTAGAATTGTTGGATTCTTAACAATTGCTATTGGTATTCAATATATCATTAGTGCTATTTTGAGTATTGTCAGAGGAATTTAAAAAAGTTAGAAGCTGGAAGAAAAAAATCCCAAATTCAGAATCAATTCTGAATTTGGGATTTCTATTTAATTTTAAAATTGTATTATTTACATAGTTCGCAATACAATTATTCTTGAGGAAGAAAAATCTCCGCCATCATACAACGAGCACTTCCACCACCACAAGCTTCAATAGTATCTAAACTTGAGCTTATAATAGTAACATGTTCTTCTAATTGTGTAATTTGCTTTTTATTTAAACTTTGGTGCGCAGATGCACTCATTATTAAATATCTTCTATCGTCTTTTCCTTTTACTTCTAACATATTTCCGGCAAAATTATTCACCTGATCTTCCGTAATTAAAACTACTTCCTTTTCATCGCCTTTTAAGCTATCTAACACCATTTTGCGTTCTTTTTTATCGTCGATACAATCGGCACAAATAACAGCAAACGTTTCACCAACACACATAATTACATTGGTATGATAGATATGTTTTCTTTCTCCATTTACGGTTTGGAAGGCTTCAAAAATCACTGGAGTAAATTCAAAATCTTCACAAAATTCAATAAATAATTCTTCATCTGCTCTAGGAGATAAAGCACAGTAAGCCTTTGCATTCGCTCTGTCTAAAACAATACTGCCCGTTCCTTCCAAGAAAATTTCATCTTCCTCAGCCGAAGTATAATCCATAATCTCATTGATTACAAATCCTTTTTCCTCTAAAGTATCTAAAACGTCTTCTCTTCTTTCTAAACGGCGATTTTCGGCAAACATAGGATACAAAACAACATCACCATTTTCATGAAAAGAAATCCAGTTGTTTGGAAAAATACTATCTGGAGTATCTGGGCTCAATGTATCTTCAACTACAACTACATTTAATCCTACCATTTTTAATTTCTGAACAAAAGTATCGAACTCTTCTTGCGCTTTTTGATTAACCGTATCTGAAGATAAATTATCCAACACTTTTTGGTAATAATTATTTACAGCTGTTTGTTCGTTCATTCGGAATGCTACCGGACGAATCATTAATAAAGAATTGGTTGTTTGGTTCATTTTATATTTTTGTTTGAAGTTTCAGGTTTCAGGTTTCAAGTTTTAGAACTTGGAACATTAAACTTGAAACAAAATTTTTAATCTCTAATCAAAGGTAAAGTTGAACATCTCAACAATCCTTCTTGTTTTGCAATTTCTGCGTACGGAATTTCTTCTACTGTAAATCCGTTTTCACGAAGCCAATTGTTTAATCTAGTAAAGTTCTTTTCAGAAACCACAACATCTGGAGCAATCGAAAACACATTGGAATTCATGTGATACATTTCTTCTCTTTCGATATGAAATAAGTTTTCTTTCCCAAATAAATTCACTAAAAACATATAATCTGCTTCTTCACGGAAACCACTTTTGTAAATAATTCCTTTGTTAGTACCAACTGGTTGAAAACAGCAGTCTAAATGTAAAGCATTATCTCTAGGCTCAATTTTAGATTTTACCAAATCAAATGCTTTTACAATTTTATTTGGAAACAATTCTTTGATATAATCAACTCCTTGCCAATTAGTTCTTGCGGTTATGTAATCTTTATAATCTGAACCTTTATAAGTTCCTATAAAAATATAATCATTCCACGGCATTACATCACCACCTTCGATATGAACTTCTTCTGGAGGACGCACTACTTTTTTAGGATCAATTTGATCAATTACATACTGAATCGCATCTAATTCACGCTCTCTATCTGGTAAAATATTGGCTTTAATAAAAATATCATCAATTACAAATCCGATGTCTCTGGAGAAAATTTGGTTATAATCTTCTATTATTTGAGGTCTAAAAACTTTAACATCGTATTTTTGGAACACTTTATTAAAAGCTTCCATTTCATTAACCATATCCTCTTCTATTGGATAGGTACCTGCTTTAATATGCTCTAATGATTTTGGATCATAGGCTTCTTCAATTGTTGGTGTTGGCCCATTACTTAATGCGGTTCCTAACACCACAGCCCTTAATCGGGAAGTTTCGTTCTTTACATTTAATTGCAACATAACTAAAGTTTTTAATAACGCTAATTATTTTACGTTATTGAAGCAAATATAGAAAAATCAAACGATATAGTAACGGAGAGACATTGTATAATTTACTGAAAAACGAGTATAAATCATTATTCAAATAAATAGCTAACAACTTTAAAAATAAATATTAATAAAAAAACAATAAATACAATTGATAAAATAGAAGTATGAGAAGTAGAAAATAAAAATCCCACTAAAACTATTAGTGGGATTCTTATGATTATCTATCTTTTACTTCTTTAAAAGGTCGTAAATTATAACCTGTATACACTTGTCTCGGGCGACCTATTGGCTCTTTGTTGATTCTCATTTCTTTCCATTGAGCAATCCAACCAGGTAAGCGACCAATTGCAAATAAAACAGTAAACATTTCTACAGGAATTCCCATTGCACGGTAAATAATTCCTGAATAGAAATCTACATTTGGATATAAATTTCTTGATTTAAAATATTCATCTTCTAAAGCTACTTTTTCTAATTGTTTAGCAATATCTAACAGAGGATCATTAACTCCTAAAGTTGTTAATACATCATCAGCAGCTTTTTTAATAATTGTTGCTCTAGGGTCAAAGTTCTTATATACACGGTGTCCGAATCCCATTAAACGGAATGGATCGTCTTTATCTTTAGCTTTTAAAACGAATTTAGCTACATCTCCTCCATTATCATGAATTTCTTGTAACATTTCCAATACTGCTTGGTTTGCACCACCATGAAGAGGACCCCAAAGTGCAGAAACTCCTGCAGAAATTGAAGCAAACAATCCTGCATGAGAAGAACCAACAATTCTTACCGTTGAAGTAGAACAGTTTTGTTCGTGATCTGCATGAAGAATAAATAATTTATCTAAAGCTGCAATAACTTTTGGATCAGCCTTATAAGGACCGGTTGGTAATTCAAACATTAAACGCATGAAATTTTCAACATATCCTTTACTATTATCGTACTGATTTAAAGGATAACCCATAGTTTTTCTGTAAGTCCAAGTAGCAATTACAAGAAATTTTGCCATTGTTTTACAAACAGCATCATACATATCCTTTTCATTGTTTGGATTAACTGACTTTGGATTAAATGCAGTTAAAGCACTTGTTAATGATGCTAAAACACCCATTGGATGAGCCGTTCTAGGAAAACCATCAATAATGCTTTTCATTTCTTCGCTAACTAAAGTATATTTTCGAATATCGTTTTCGAACTTTTCTAATTGAGCAGAGGTTGGTAATTCACCAAATATTAATAAAAATGATACTTCAAGAAAGTCAGCTTTATCAGCCAATTCTTCAATTGAATATCCTCTATAACGTAAAATTCCTTCTTCACCATCTAAAAAAGTAATTTCACTTTTACATGAACCCGAATTTTTATATCCTGGATCAATAGTAATAGCACCAGAAGCGCTACGTAATTTGTCGATGTCGATAGCAACTTCATTTTCTGTTCCCACAATTACTGGAAACTCATATTTTTTGCCATCAAGCTCTAATATTGCAGTTTTTGACATATAATTATAATGTGTTTTTTTGAAAAATATTTATGTATTCTGCGAATTTAGTAAATAATACGCAAACGTTAAAGAAAATAATCATAATTTATGGTTAAATAGTATATACGAAAAAACCTTTCAAAAATTTACATTTCGAAAGGTTTTCATATAGATACTAAAACGAGTTGCGCTAAATTAATAAGCTAATTATCGTTTTACTTTAAAAGCATTTACCCCTGGAAAGTAAGCAACATCTGCCAATTCTTCTTCAATTCTTAATAATTGATTGTATTTTGCCATACGATCAGAACGAGAAGCTGAACCTGTTTTAATTTGACCACAGTTTAAAGCAACTGCTAAATCAGCAATTGTATTATCTTCTGTTTCTCCAGAACGGTGAGACATCACTGAAGTATATCCTGCATTATGCGCCATATTTACAGCCGCAATAGTTTCAGTTAATGTTCCAATTTGATTTACTTTAATTAAAATTGAATTAGCAATATTTTGACTAATTCCTCTTGACAATCTTTCAACATTAGTTACAAATAAATCATCACCAACTAATTGTACTTTATCTCCGATTTTTTCAGTAAGTAATTTCCAACCTTCCCAATCGTTTTCATCCATACCGTCTTCAATAGAGATAATTGGATATTTTTCAGTTAATTCAGCCAAATAAGAAGCTTGTTCCTCAGAAGTTCTTACCTTACCTGTTTCTCCTTCAAATTTAGTATAATCGTATTTTCCATTTACAAAAAACTCAGCAGCAGCACAATCTAAAGCAATCATAACATCTTCTCCAAAAATATAACCTGCGTTAGTCACAGCCAATTTAATTGAATCTAATGCGTCTTCTGTACCTCCAGCTAAATTAGGTGCAAAACCACCTTCATCACCTACTGCAGTTGATAAATTTCTATCGTGTAATACTTTTTTAAGGTTGTGAAAAATTTCAGTTCCCATTTGCATTGCATGAGTGAAATCTTTTGCCTTAACTGGCATAATCATAAATTCTTGAAACGCAATAGGAGCATCTGAATGAGATCCACCGTTGATAATATTCATCATTGGTAGTGGCAACGTATTCGCTGAAACTCCACCAACATAACGATACAATGGCATTCCTAATTCATTAGCAGCTGCTTTAGCAACAGCTAAAGAAACTCCTAATATTGCATTAGCACCTAAATTAGACTTATTCGCTGTTCCGTCTAATTCAATCATCATTTTATCGATTAAATTTTGTTCGAAAACAGACATTCCCACAACTGCTTCTGCAATTGTAGTATTTACATTTTCAACCGCTTTTAAAACACCTTTACCCATGTACGCTTTTCCACCATCACGAAGTTCTACCGCCTCATGTTCTCCAGTAGAAGCTCCACTTGGCACAGCTGCTCTTCCTAAAATTCCATTATCTGTAACAACATCAACTTCAACTGTTGGGTTTCCGCGAGAATCTAATATTTGTCTTGCGTGAACTTTTATAATTATACTCATTTTATATTTTTTTAGTTAGTATTTTACGAAAAAAAACAAATTTAAAACTTAAAATTGAACTATTTTATGAAATTCAAAAAACTTATAAACGATAACGTTTTAGTTGATTGAAGATTTAATATTATCAATAAACTGATCAAATAAATAACTTGAATCGTGAGGACCAGGACTTGCTTCTGGATGATATTGAACCGAAAAACAGTTTTTAGATTTCATTCTCATTCCTGCAACCGTTCCGTCATTTAAATGTTCGTGGGTTAATTCAAAATCAGGATGTTTATCTAATTCTTCTCTTACAATAGCAAAACCATGATTTTGAGAAGTAATTTCTCCTTTTCCTGAAATTAGATTTTTTACAGGATGGTTGATTCCACGATGACCATTAAACATTTTATAAGTTGAAATTCCGTTAGCCAAACCAATAATTTGGTGACCTAAACAAATACCGAATAATGGTTTGTTTTCGTTAAGAATTTGACGTGCCACTTCTTGAGCTGTTTCCAATGGCTCTGGATCACCAGGTCCATTTGACAAGAAATAACCATCTGGATTGAATGCTTTTAAATCTTCAAATGCAGAATTAAATGGAAAAACTTTAATATAGCAATCTCTCTTCGCTAAATTTCTAAGAATATTCGTTTTGATGCCTAAATCTAAAGCTGAAATTTTATATTTAGCCGTTTCTTCACCAAAGAAATAAGGCTCTTTTGTAGATACTTTAGAAGCCAATTCCAAACCATTCATATCTGGAACTTGAGCTAATCTTTCTTTTAATTCTTCAATTGGAGTTCCATCTGTACAAATTACAGCATTCATTGCTCCATTATCTCTAATATAACTTACTAGAGCTCTCGTATCCACATCAGAAATTACAATAAGATTTTGTTTATTTAAATAATCAAACAAGCTTTCAGAAGCATCTTCGCGGGAATAATTAAAGCTAAAATTTTTACAAACTAAACCAGATATTTTAACTGAATCTGATTCTACTTCATTTTGGTTTACACCATAATTACCAATATGAGCATTGGTAGTAACCATGATTTGGCCAAAATAAGAAGGATCAGTGAAAATTTCTTGATAACCAGTTGTACCTGTATTAAAGGCTACTTCTCCAAAAGTCAAACCTTCAATTCCGATTGATTTTCCGTGAAAAATGGTACCGTCTTTAAGAAGTAAAACGGCTTTAGAACGATTGTTGTATTTCATTGCGTTGTGTTGTTGTGGATGCAAATTTAGTTATAAAAGTTGTTTTTAGAAAATCTTTAATTCTATAAAAACAAAAAAAAAGGATAAACTTAAAAAAGTCTATCCTTATTATCTTTACATGAATAAATTCATGATTATTCTGTAGCTTCAGTAGTTGAAGAAGTTTCAGCAGCAGGAGCTTCAGGTGCAGCACCTTCAACTTTCTTAGCTTTTCCACGACGAGTCGTTTTCTTAACTTCTTTTTTACCACCATTGTACAATGTGTTGAAATCTACTAATTCAATCATTGCCATATCAGCGTTATCTCCTAAACGGTTACCTAACTTGATAATACGAGTGTATCCTCCTGGACGGTCACCAACTTTAGCAGCAACTTCTCTGAACAATTCAGTAACAGCATATTTATCTCTTAAATAAGCGAAAACTGTACGACGATTGTGAGTAGTATCTTCTTTAGATTTTGTAACTAATGGTTCAACAAATTGTTTTAAAGCTTTAGCTTTAGCAACAGTTGTGTTAATACGTTTATGTTCGATCAAAGAACAAGCCATATTAGCTAACATAGCTCTTCTATGTCCTTTTTGTCTACTTAAATGATTGAATTTTTTTCCGTGTCTCATGACGTGTTTTATTTATCTTCATCTTGCATCAATCCTAAAAGGAGCGCAAAATATGAAGCAATTACTCTTTATCTAATTTATATTTAGCAAGATCCATTCCAAAAGTTAGGTTTTTATTTGCCACTAACTCATCTAATTCAGTTAATGATTTTTTACCAAAATTACGGAACTTCATTAAGTCGTTCTTATTGAAAGAAACTAAATCTCCTAGTGTATCAACTTCAGCTGCTTTTAAGCAATTTAATGCTCTAACAGATAAGTCCATATCTACTAATTTAGTTTTTAATAATTGTCTCATATGAAGAGATTCTTCATCATAAGACTCAGTTTGAGCAATTTCATCTGCCTCAAGCGTGATTCTTTCATCAGAAAACAACATAAAGTGGTGAATCAACGTTTTCGCTGCTTCAGTTAATGCATCTTTAGGATGGATAGAACCATCAGTAATGATTTCAAAAACTAATTTTTCGTAATCCGTTTTTTGTTCCACACGGAAATTCTCAATAGTATACTTAACATTCTTTACTGGTGTGTAAATAGAATCTGTATAAATAGTACCAATTGGAGCATTTGATTTTTTGTTCTCTTCTGCAGGAACATATCCTCTACCTTTTTCGATAGAAAGTTCCATATTTAAAGTTGTTTTGCTATCTAAATTACAGATAACTAAATCTGGATTTAAAACTTGAAAACCAGAGATGAATTTTTGGAAATCACCTGCAGTAATCTTATCTTTTCCTGAAAGAGAGATAGAAACAGACTCATTATCGATATCTTCAATTTGACGTTTGAAACGTACTTGTTTAAGATTTAAGATAATTTCTGTAACATCTTCAACTACACCAGAAATAGTAGAGAACTCGTGTTCTACACCTTCTATTCTTACTGATGTAATTGCATATCCTTCAAGAGAAGAAAGCAAAACTCTTCTAAGTGCATTACCAACAGTCAATCCGTAACCAGGTTCTAAAGGTCTAAATTCAAATTTACCTTCAAAATCGGTTGAATCGATCATGATAACTTTATCGGGCTTTTGAAAATTAAATATTGCCATACTTTCGACTAATGTCAATTATTATTTGTTATACAACTCAACGATTAGTTGTTCTTTAATATTTTCTGGAATCTGAAGTCTTTGAGGTACAGAAACGAAAGTACCTTCTTTAGTATCATTGTTCCATGTAATCCACTCATAAACCTGAGAAGAACTTGCTAAAGAACGTTCGATAGCTTCAAGAGATTTTGATTTTTCACGTACTGCTACTTTATCACCAGCTTTTAAGTGGTAAGAAGGAACATTTACAAGTTCACCATTAACAGTAATATGTCTGTGAGATACAATTTGACGAGCTGCTCTACGAGAAGGAGCAACACCCATTCTGTAAACAACATTATCTAAACGAGCTTCACATAATTGTAATAATATTTCACCTGTTACTCCAGAAGCTGCAGATGCTTTTTTAAACAAGTTTCTGAATTGTTTTTCAAGAATTCCGTAAGTGTACTTCGCTTTTTGCTTTTCCATTAACTGAACTGCATATTCAGATTTTTTACCTCTCTTTTTAGCTAAACCATGTTGCCCAGGAGGGTAATTTCTTTTTTCGAAGGCTTTGTCTTCTCCGAAGATTGCTTCGCCAAATTTACGAGCAATTTTTGTTTTTGGACCAGTATATCTTGCCATTTTAAAAAATTAAAAAAGGTAGGAATTATGAATTCAGGTCATATATCCTTCGATAATTTTAAACCTACCTATGTGTTATACTTAAATTATACTCTTCTTCTTTTTGGAGGACGACATCCGTTGTGTGGCATTGGAGTTACATCAATGATTTCAGTAACTTCAACTCCAGAGTTATGGATAGATCTAATAGCAGATTCTCTACCATTTCCTGGACCTTTCACATAAACTTTAACTTTTTTAAGTCCAGCTTCAAGAGCTACTTTACTACAATCTTCTGCTGCCATTTGAGCTGCATAAGGAGTATTCTTTTTAGAACCTCTAAAGCCCATTTTACCAGCTGAAGACCAAGAAATAACTTCACCTTTCTTGTTTGTTAACGAGATGATGATGTTGTTAAAAGTAGCATTAATATGTGCTTCTCCTGAAGATTCAACGATAACTTTACGTTTTTTTGCTGTTGCTTTAGCCATATTATTACTTATTATTTAGTTGCTTTTTTCTTGTTAGCAACAGTTTTTCTCTTACCTTTTCTAGTTCTAGAGTTGTTTTTAGTTCTTTGACCTCTTAATGGAAGTCCAGCTCTATGACGAATACCTCTTTGACATCCAATATCCATTAAACGTTTGATGTTTAACTGAATTTCTGAACGCAATTCTCCTTCAATTTTGAAATAAGAAACGGCATCACGAATTGCTCCGATCTCGTCATCATTCCAATCTTGAACTTTCTTGTCTTCGCTCACTTGAGCTTTAGCTAATATATCTTTAGCTCTGCTTTTACCAATACCAAATATGTATGTTAAAGCAATGATTCCTCTCTTTTGTTTAGGTATATCTACCCCTGCAATTCTTGCCATAATTATCCTTGTCTTTGTTTAAATCTAGGATTCTTTTTGTTAATAACGTATAATCTTCCTTTTCTACGTACAATAATGCACTCGGCACTTCTTTTTTTAACTGATGCTCTTACTTTCATTTTAATAGCTTTAGTATCTATAAGTAATTCTTGCTTTAGACAAATCATAAGGGCTCATTTCAAGTTTAACCTTGTCACCTGGTAACAACTTAATGTAATGCATACGCATTTTACCAGAGATATGAGCAATTACAATATGTCCGTTTTCTAACTCTACACGAAACATAGCATTTGATAATGCTTCAATGATTGTTCCGTCTTGTTCTATTGCTGATTGTTTTGCCATAAAAAATTAAGCTACTGCTTTTCTATTTTTACCACTTTTCATCAAACCATCATAGTGTTTATTCAATAAATAAGAATTTATTTGCTGAATAGTATCTATTGCAACCCCAACCATGATTAGTAAAGAAGTACCTCCATAAAAATAACCCCAAGCACCTTGAACTCCAAGTAAACTTACCGCAACAGCTGGGAACACAGCTACTATAGCAAGAAATAATGAACCTGGAAAAGTGATTAATGACATAATTTTATCTAGGTAATCTCCGGTTTCAACACCTGGCTTAACACCTGGTATAAAACCTCCGCTTCTTTTTAAATCATCTGCCATCTTATTAGTTGGTACAGTAATTGCGGTGTAAAAGTACGTAAAAATTACAATTAACAAAGCAAAAACTATATTATATACTAAACCGAATGGATCGTTGAACATTCCTGCAATAGATAATGCAGTATCTGATTCTTTAGCCAAACCAGAAACAGCAGCAGGAATAAACATAATAGCTTGCGCAAAAATGATCGGCATTACACCTGATGCATTTAATTTTAATGGGATAAACTGTCTGTTACCACCCATCATGTCTTCTTCAAAATCCCCAGAAACTGTACGTCTTGCATACTGTACTGGAATTTTTCTTACAGCCATTACTAATAAAATACAAGCAATTATTACTAGGAACCAAAGTATTAATTCAATTACGATCATCATGATACCTCCGTTTGCTTGAGAAGTTCTTGATGAAAATTCTTGAATAAATGCTTGTGGCATTCTTGCAATAATACCTACCATTATCAATAAAGAAATACCATTACCAATACCTTTATCAGTAATTTTTTCTCCTAACCACATTGCAAAAATAGTACCAGTTACTAAGATTAGTACTGAAGAGAAGATAAATGTAGGTCCAGTTAGCATAAATGCTTCTCCTGGTAAAGTTCTGTATAAGTTATAGATATAACCTGGACCTTGAACTAAAGTAATTAAGATAGTTAACCATCTTGTAATTTGGTTAATTTTCTTTCTACCACTTTCCCCATCTTTTTGTAATTTTTGCAAATAAGGTACCGCAATTCCCATTAATTGAACTACGATAGAAGCTGAAATGTATGGCATAATACCCAATGCAAATACAGAAGCTTGCGAAAACGCACCTCCTGTAAATACATTTATTAACCACCCAATACCTTCGTCAGTTTGGTTTGTAAGATTTGTCAATTTAGTAGCATCAATCCCCGGAAGGGTTACTTGAGCACCGAAACGGTACACTAATAATAATCCAAGAGTTAATAATATTCTATTTTTTAACTCTTCGATTTTCCAAACGTTGATGAATGAATCTATAAATTTCTTCATTTTACTAAAGGGATTATAAAGTTACAGCTTCTCCACCAGCAGCCTCGATAGCCGCTTTTGCAGATGCAGTAAATTTGTGAGCACTTACTTTAAGTTTTGTTTTTAGCTCACCTCTTCCTAAAATCTTTACTAAGCTATTTTTTGTAGCCAAACGAGTGTCAACAAATACAGTAAAATCTACTGCATCGGTAACTACACCGTTATCTACTAATAATTGTAACGAATCAAGATTGATACCTTGATATTCTACTCTATTAATGTTCTTGAAACCAAACTTAGGTACACGTCTTTGAAGTGGCATTTGACCACCTTCAAAACCAATTTTCTTAGAATAACCAGAACGAGACTTTGCTCCTTTGTGACCACGTGCAGCGGTACCACCTTTACCAGAACCTTCTCCTCTACCTACTCTTTTATTTTGGTTGTGAACTGAACCTTCAGCTGGTTGTAAGTTACTTAAATTCATAACTGTATAGTGTTATTTAGTTTCTTCTACAGAAACTAAGTGTTTAACTTTATTTACCATTCCAAGGATAGCAGGACTTGCATCATGCTCAACAACTTGTCCCATTTTACGAAGACCTAAAGCTTCCAAAGTTCTCTTTTGATCAAGAGGACAATTGATTTTACTTCTTACTTGTTTTACTTTTAATTTTGCCATGATTTCCTGTTGATTAACCTTTGAATACTTTTTCTAAAGATACTCCTCTTTGTTTAGCTACCGTTAAAGCGCTTCTCATTTGTAACAAAGCATCAAAAGTTGCTTTAACTACGTTATGAGGGTTAGAAGAACCTTGTGATTTAGATAATACATCATGAATTCCTACTGATTCTAATACGGCACGAACCGCACCACCAGCAATTACTCCAGTACCATGAGAAGCAGGCATTAAAAATACTCTAGCTCCACCAAATTTACCTTTTTGTTCATGAGGTACAGACTGACCATGTAAAGGAATTCTAACAAGATTTTTCTTTGCATCTTCTACCGCCTTAGCAATAGCCTCAGAAACATCTTTAGATTTACCTAATCCATGACCTACCACACCGTTTTCATCACCAACTACTACGATAGCAGAGAAACCAAATGCTCTACCTCCTTTAGTAACTTTAGTAACACGATTTACACTCACCAAACGATCTTTTAATTCAAGACCACCTGGTTTTACAATCTCTACGTTTTTATAATTATGATACATAATTTCTTAGAATTTAAGTCCAGCTTCTCTAGCTCCTTCAGCTAATGATTTCACACGTCCATGGTATAAATACCCACCTCTATCAAAAGAGATTGTTGAAATACCTGCTTTAAGTGCTTTTTCAGCAACTAATTTACCAACTGCTTTAGCAGTTTCAACAGAAGTCCCTTGTTCAACACCTTTATCTCTCGATGAAGCTGCTACTATAGTAGTTCCGTTTACGTCGTCTATGATTTGCGCATAGATTTCTTTATTACTTCTGAATACAGAAAGTCTTGGTTGAGCAGCAGTTCCGCTTACAATCTTTCTTATTCTGAACTTAATTCTTTGTCTTCTTTCAGATTTCGTTAATGACATAGTCTTAATTTTTAAGCTGATTTACCTGCTTTTCTTCTTAGTTCTTCTCCTACAAACTTAACTCCTTTTCCTTTATATGGCTCAGGTTTGCGGAAACCTCTGATCTTCGCAGCTACTTGACCTAATAATTGTTTGTCGAATGATGATAATTTCACTATCGGATTTTTACCTTTTTCTGAAACTGTTTCAACAGTTACTTCACTTACTACATCTAAAACGATGTTGTGAGAGAATCCTAAAGCTAAATCAAGTTTTTGACCTTGATTAGAAGCTCTATAACCAACTCCAACTAATTCTAATTGTTTTGTAAAGCCTTCAGAAACACCAACAATCATGTTGTTGATTAATGAACGATAAAGTCCGTGTTTCGCTCTCTCATCTTTATGATCTGATGAACGCTCAACGATAACTTGGTTATCTTCGATTTTAACGGTTACATCAGAAAATTCTTGAGTAAGCTCGCCTAATTTTCCTTTTACTGTAACTACAGCTTCTTTAACTTCTACAGTTACTCCTGCTGGAATTGCAATTGGATTTTTACCTATTCTTGACATTGTCTCGTCTTTTTATTAATATACGTAACAAATAACTTCTCCACCAACATTTAATTGCTTAGCTTGTTTTCCTGTCATCAAACCTTTTGATGTAGAAACAATAGCAATACCTAAACCATTTAAGATTCTAGGTAAGTCAGATGAACCTGCATATTTACGTAAACCTGGTTTACTAATTCTTTGGATATCTTTGATAACAGACTCTTTAGTCTCTTTATCATATTTAAGTGCAATTTTGATTGACCCCTGAACAGAGTTATCATCAAATTTATAACTTAAGATATATCCTTGATCGAATAAAATCTTTGTGATTTCTTTTTTCATGTTAGACGCAGGAATTTCAACCACTTTGTGGTTAGCTCTCACAGCGTTTCTCACTCTTGTAAGATAATCGGCAATTGGATCTGTATACATATGTATAATATTGCGGTTATGGTTTTCATCTGGTACTCACCAAATAAACCTTTAACCAATTAAAATTATTTTTTGGTTTGCAAAAGTAATAACTTTTTTTGATATTACCAAGAAGCTTTTTTAACTCCTGGGATTAATCCTTGGTTAGCCATTTCACGGAATGTAACACGAGATAAACCGAATTGACGCATATACCCTCTTGGTCTTCCTGTTAATTTACAACGATTGTGTAAACGAACTGGAGAAGCATTTTTAGGTAATTTTTGTAAAGCTTCAAAATCTCCAGCAGCTTTAAGCGCTTTTCTTTTTTCAGCATATTTGTCAACAACTGCTTGTCTCTTTACCTCACGGGCTTTCATTGATTCTTTAGCCATATCTTAATTCTTTTTAAAAGGTAAACCTAATTCTGCTAATAATGATTTTGCTTCTTTATCTGTTTCTGCAGAAGTTACGAAAGTAATATCAAAACCTGCGATTTTATTTACTTTATCAATATCAATTTCTGGGAAAATGATTTGCTCAAGTACACCAAGGTTATAATTTCCTCTTCCGTCAAATCCAGTAGATTTAATTCCGCTGAAATCTCTAACACGTGGTAAAGATGAAGTAATCAATCTATCTAAGAATTCATACATTCTTTCTCCACGTAAAGTTACTTTAGCACCAATTGGCATACCTTTTCTTAATTTAAAAGACGCAACGTCTTTTTTAGAAATTGTAGCAACTGCTTTTTGCCCAGTAATTTTTGTCATTTCTTCAACAGCATAATCAACTAACTTTTTGTCAGAAACAGCTGCACCAACTCCACGGCTTACAACAATTTTTTCAAGTTTAGGAACTTGCATAACATTTTTGTAACCGAATTCTTCTGTAAGAGCAGCAATTACTCTGCTCTTATATTCTTCTTTTAGTCTAGGAATATATGCCATAACTATAATACTTGATTAGATTTTTTTGAAAATCTCACTTTCTTGTCTCCTTCTTGTTTGAAACCAACTTTAGTAGTCTCTTTTGACTTAGGGTCAATTAAAGACAAGTTAGACACATGAATAGGAGCTTCTTTTTTAACGATTCCTCCTTGAGGGTTTTTTGCACTTGGTTTAGTATGTTTCGAAACCATGTTAACTCCTTCAACAATCGCTTTGTTTTTCTCACGAAGAACACGTACAATTTTACCTTCAGAACCTTTGTGGTCTCCAGCAATAACTCTTACGATATCTCCTGATTTAATTTTTAGCTTTATCATTTGTATAAGAATTAAAGCACTTCTGGTGCTAATGATACAATTTTCATGAATTGTTTTTCACGAAGTTCTCTGGCAACCGGACCAAAAACACGAGTTCCTCTCATTTCACCTGCAGCGTTTAACAATACACATGCGTTATCGTCAAAACGGATATAAGATCCATCAGCTCTTCTCACTTCTTTTTTGGTACGTACAACAACTGCAGTAGATACTGCTCCTTTTTTAACGTTTCCGTTAGGAGTTGCATCTTTAATTGAAACTACAATTTTGTCACCAACAGAGGCATAACGACGTTTCGTTCCTCCTAAAACACGGATCGTAAGAACTTCTTTCGCTCCTGTGTTATCTGCTACTTTTAATCTTGACTCTTGTTGTACCATAATTACTTAGCTCTTTCAATGATTTCAACTAATCTCCAACATTTAGATTTAGATAAAGGTCTTGTTTCCATGATCTTTACTGTATCACCAATGTTACAATCGTTTGTTTCGTCGTGTGCAACGTATTTTTTAGTTTTTAACACGAACTTACCGTATAATGGGTGTTTCACTTTTGTAGTTTGTGACACAACAATAGATTTCTCCATTTTGTTTGAAGTCACCACACCAATTCTCTCTTTTCTTAAATTTCTTTTTTCCATCTTTCAGCTAGTCTACAATTATTGTAACTCTCTTTTAGTTAACTCTGTATGTAATCTCGCAACTGATCTTCTTAAACCTCTTAATTGAAGAGGATTTTGGATAGGCGAAATTGCATGAGCATTTTTTAGGTCGGTATACGTTTTCTTTAACTGACTAAGTTGTTCTTGTAACTCAGCTGCAGATAGATTTTTAATTTCTGATTGTTTCATAATAAATTTTGATTATGCTTCGAAATCTCTAGCAACGATAAACTTAGTTTTAACAGGAAGTTTTTGAGCTGCAAGACGTAAAGCCTCTTTTGCAACAGATAGAGGAACCCCTCCAACTTCAAACATAATTTTACCAGGTTTAACAACTGCAGCCCAATACTCAACTGCACCTTTACCTTTACCCATACGTACTTCTAATGGTTTCTTTGTAATAGGTTTATCTGGAAATATTTTGATCCATAATTGACCTTCTCTTTTCATGAAACGTGTAGCTGCAATACGAGCTGCTTCAATTTGACGAGAAGTAATAAATGAAGAATCTAAAGATTTAATACCAAACATTCCATTTGAAAGTTCGTGTCCTCTTTGAGAAACGCCTTTCATTCTACCTTTCTGTACCTTACGGTATTTTGTTCTTTTAGGCTGTAACATTTTTCTTTAGTTTAAATAATTACTTTCTTTTGCGTGCGTTTGGTTTATTTCCATCTCTTCTTGGAGCACCAGATCCTGAAGGTTTAGACTTTTGTTTGTCCATTCCAACTAACGGAGAAAGATCTCTTTTTCCATAAACCTCACCTTTCATTATCCATACTTTAATACCCATTCTACCATAAGTAGTATGCGCTTCAGCTAATGAATAATCAATATCAGCTCTGAAAGTTGACAAAGGAATTCTACCTTCTTTGAAGTTTTCTGAACGTGCCATTTCAGCACCATTCAAACGACCAGAAATTTGAACTTTGATACCTTCTGCGTTCATACGCATAGCAGCAGCAATAGCCATTTTAATTGCACGTCTGTAAGAAATTCTACTTTCTATTTGACGAGCAATACTTGTACCTACTAAGTAAGCATCAAGTTCAGGTCTTTTAATTTCAAAGATGTTGATTTGAACCTCTTTGTCTGTAATTTTCTTAAGTTCTTCTTTTAACTTGTCTACCTCTTGACCACCTTTTCCGATAATAATACCAGGTCTAGCAGTAGTGATAGTAACGGTTACAAGTTTTAAAGTTCTTTCGATAATTATTTTTGATACACTTGCTTTAGATAAACGAGCATGGATATACTTTCTGATTTTATAATCTTCAGCGATTTTATCACCGTAATCATTTCCACCATACCAGTTTGAGTCCCACCCTCTGATGATACCAAGTCTATTTCCTATTGGATTTGTCTTTTGTCCCATACTGTTTATTAATTGCTTTGTGTGTTATTATTTGATCCTAACACGATTGTTACGTGGTTAGAACGTTTTCTAATTCTATGTGCACGACCTTGTGGTGCTGGACGAAGTCTTTTTAACATCATTCCGCCATCCACTGTAATCGTTTTTACAAATAAGCCTGCTTCTTCTAAATTAGCGTCTTCATTTTTCTGTACATAATTATTTATGGCAGATAATAACAATTTCTCTAATTTTCTTGAAGCTTCTTTTTGACTAAATCTTAAAATATTAAGAGCTAGTTCAACTTTCTGACCTCTTACTAAATCTGCAACTAAACGCATTTTTCTAGGTGAAGTTGGACAGTTATTTAATTTAGCAAATGCAATAGACTTATTAGCCTCTTTTCTTGCATCTGCAACTTCTCTTTTACGAACTCCCATTGCTTCTTATTTTTTACCTTTATTTTTAGCCCCAGCATGACCTCTAAAAGATCTTGTTGGCGAAAACTCTCCTAATTTGTGTCCTACCATGTTTTCTGTAACGTAAACTGGTACAAACTGACGACCATTGTGAACTGCGATAGTCTGTCCAACGAAATCTGGAGTAATCATAGATGCTCTAGACCAAGTCTTAACAACACCTTTATTACCACCTGCGATATTTTCTTGAACTTTCTTCTCTAATTTAAAGTGAACAAATGGTCCTTTTTTTAATGAACGTGCCATGTCTATCTAATTATTTCTTTCTACGTTCTACAATATACTTATTACTCGGGTTAACTTTAGAACGAGTTCTATAACCTTTAGCAGGTAAACCTTTTCTTGAACGTGGATGACCTCCAGATGAACGTCCTTCACCACCTCCCATAGGGTGATCAACTGGGTTCATTGCTACTGGTCTAGTTCTTGGTCTTCTACCTAACCATCTTGATCTACCAGCCTTACCTGATACGATTAATTGGTGGTCTGAGTTAGAAACTGCTCCAATTGTAGCTGAACAAGTTAACAAGATCAATCTTGTTTCACCCGACGGCATTTTAATTGTTGCATATTTTCCATCTCTTGCCATTAACTGAGCGAAAGTTCCTGCAGAACGAGCGATTACAGCTCCTTGACCTGGTCTTAATTCGATACACGAAATAACAGTTCCTAGAGGAATTTTACTTAAAGGCATTGCATTTCCAATTTCTGGAGATGCATCAACACCTGAAACTACAGTTTGTCCAACTTGTAATCCATTTTGTGCAATGATGTAAGTTTTAGCTCCATCTGCATAATATAATAATGAAATAAATGCTGAACGATTTGGATCGTACTCGATAGTTTTAACTGTAGCTGGAATACCAACTTTAGTTCTTTTAAAATCAATAATACGATACTTTTGTTTGTGACCACCGCCTACATAACGCATGGTCATCTTTCCTTGACTATTTCTACCTCCTGAGTTTTTTTTCGGTGCGATTAATGAACGCTCCGGCTTATCAGTTGTAATAGTGTCAAAGCTATTAACAACTCTAAAACGCTGACCCGGGGTAATAGGTTTTAATTTTCTAACTGACATATTCTATTAGATATTAGTATAAAAATCTATTGTTTCTCCCTCTTGAACTTGAACAATTGCTTTTTTATATGCATTTGTTTTCCCACTGATTAAACCACTTTTAGTATATTTAACACTTCTATCAGCTCTATAGTTCATTGTATTAACAGTAACTACATTCACACCAAAAGCAGCTTCAACAGCATTTTTGATTTGAATTTTGTTTGCAGTTTTTTCAACTATAAAACCAAAACGGTTAAAAATTTCACCATCTTTAGTTATTTTCTCAGTTATAATAGGCTTAATTATGATGCTCATAATCTTATTATTTACTTAAATTAGCTTCAATTCCGTCTACAGCACCCTCTAAAAGAACTAAACTTTTTGCGTTTAAAATAGCATAAGTGCTTAATTCTGAAGTAGTTACAACGCTAGACGCTTTTAAATTGCGTGACGACAAATATACATTTTTATTTGAATCGCCCAACACAAATAAAGATTTTTTATTATCTAACCCTAAAGATTTCAATACGTTAATGAAATTTTTAGTGCTTGGTGTATCAAATGTAAAATCCTCTACTACTACTAAATTTGATTCATTTACTTTTAAAGATAAAGCAGATTTACGCGCTAATCTTTTTAAGTTTTTGTTCAATTTAAATGAATAGCTTCTTGGTCTTGGTCCAAAAACTGTACCTCCACCTTTAAACAAAGGGTTTTTAGCAGAACCTGCACGAGCAGTACCAGTACCTTTTTGTTTTTTAATTTTACGAGTACTTCCTGCAACTTCAGCTCTTTCTTTAGCTTTGTGGTTTCCTTGTCTTTGATTAGCCAAATATTGCTTTACATCTAAATATACAGCATGTTTGTTTGGCTCGATTGCGAAAACTGAATCAGAAAGTTGAACTTTTCTTCCAGTTTCTTTTCCGTTGATATCTAAAACTTTTACTTCCATTACTTCTGAATGATTACATAAGAGTTTTTATGACCTGGAACACAACCTTTTACTACTAAAAGATTTTTCTCACCAACCACTTTTAAAACTCTAAGGTTTTGTACTGTTACATTATCTCCTCCCATTCTTCCAGCCATACGCATTCCTTTGAATACTCTAGATGGATAAGATGACGCTCCTACAGATCCTGGCGCTCTTAAACGGTTATGTTGACCGTGTGTCGCTTGTCCAACACCGCCAAAACCATGACGTTTAACAACCCCTTGGAATCCTTTTCCTTTAGAAACTCCTAAAACATCAACAAATTCACCTTCAGCGAATAAGTCAACAGCGATTACATCGCCTAATTTGTACTCCTCTTCAAAACCTTTGAATTCAACGACTTTTTTCTTTGCAGCTGTTCCCGCTTTCTTAAAGTGACCTAACTCAGCTTTAATAGAACGTTTTTCAGCTTTGTCATCGAAACCTAACTGAATAGCAGAATATCCGTCTACTTCATTGGTTCTGACTTGGGTAACAACGCATGGACCACACTCGATTACAGTACAAGGAATATTTTTCCCGCTCTCATCAAAGATGCTAGTCATGCCAATTTTTCTTCCGATTAACCCAGACATATTAAACTAATTATTAATTAAACTCTTATTTATACAACAAATAGTATTTGCACACTACTCATTTTGAGGGTGCAAATATATAAATTATTTTTTAATTATCGCAAAAATAAATAGTTAAGTGAAATTAACTTTAAAAAAGACGATTTCACCTACTAAAAACGATAAGAAAAAAAACCGTAATGCTATTAACATTGACGGTTTTTTATGGTTATTGCTATTGCAATCTAAATCAATTATACTTTGATTTCTACTTCAACACCACTAGGTAATTCTAATTTCATTAAAGCATCGATAGTTTTTGAAGAAGAACTGTAGATATCTAACAATCTCTTATATGAACTTAATTCGAACTGCTCTCTTGATTTTTTATTTACGTGTGGAGAACGTAATACAGTAAAAATCTTTTTGTGAGTTGGTAATGGAATTGGACCCGTTACTACTGCACCTGTACTTTTTACAGTTTTTACAATCTTCTCTGCTGATTTATCAACCAACATGTGATCGTAAGATTTTAATTTTATTCTGATTTTTTGACTCATTTTCTTAAAAATTAAGCGTTACCTTTTGCTTTTTTGATTACAGCTTCTGAAATATTAGAAGGTGTTTCTGCATAATGTGAAAACTCCATTGTTGATGTAGCTCTACCCGATGATAATGTTCTTAATGTTGTTACATAACCAAACATTTCTGATAAAGGCACATCTGCTTTGATAGTTTTAGCACCATTTCTATCACCCATATCATTTACTTGACCTCTACGACGGTTCAAGTCACCTACGATATCACCCATATTTTCTTCAGGAGTAATAACTTCGATTTTCATGATTGGCTCAAGAATAACTGCACCAGCAGCACGACCTACTTCTTTATATCCCATTTTAGCTGCTAATTCGAAAGAAAGAGCATCAGAATCCACAGGGTGGAAAGATCCGTCTAATAAAGTTACTTTTAAACTATCTACTGCATATCCTGCTAAAGGACCTGCTTTCATAGCTTCTCTGAAACCTTTTTCAACCGCTGGAATATATTCTTTTGGTACGTTACCACCTTTAACTTCATTAACAAACTGTAATCCCATAGGAGCTTTACCGTCTACTAAATCAGCAGGTTCTAAACGGAAAACGATATCACCAAATTTACCACGACCACCAGATTGCTTTTTGTAAGTTTCTCTGTGTTGTGCTGATTTTGTGAACGCTTCTTTATATTCTACTTGTGGCTCACCTTGGTTAACCTCAACTTTAAACTCACGTTTCATACGATCCACAAGGATGTCTAAGTGTAACTCACCCATACCTGAAATAATCGTTTGACCTGAAGCCTCATCCGTTCTAACTGTAAACGTTGGATCTTCTTCAGCTAATTTAGCTAAAGCCATACCCATTTTATCTACGTCAGCTTTTGTTTTAGGCTCAATTGCGATACCAATTACAGGATCAGGGAATTTCATTGACTCAAGAATAATTGGGTGTTTTTCATCACACATTGTATCTCCAGTCTTGATATCTTTAAATCCTACAGCAGCTCCAATATCTCCCGCTTCGATATAATCGATTGGATTTTGTTTGTTAGCGTGCATTTGGTAAATACGAGATATACGCTCTTTGTTTCCTGAACGTGTGTTCAAGATATAAGAACCTGCATCTAAACGACCTGAATAAGCACGGAAGAAAGCTAAACGACCAACATAAGGGTCAGTAGCAATTTTAAATGCTAAAGCTGCGAACGGCTCTTTTGGATCAGGACGACGTAAAATTTTCTTTTGATCTTCTTCTAATAAGTCAGCATCATCAGGATGAATTCCTTCAATACCTTCTTTATCCATTGGAGATGGTAAGTATTTACATACTGCATCTAACATGAATTGAACTCCTTTGTTTTTGAAAGAAGAACCAGCAATCATAGGAATGATAGCCATGTCAATTGTTGCAGCTCTTAAAGCTACATTAATTTCTTCTTCAGTAATAGAGTTTTCATCTTCCATGTATTTCTCCAATAAGTTTTCGTCGTAAGTAGCAATCTCTTCAATTAAAATTGAACGATATTCTTTTACTTCGTCAACCATATCAGCTGGAATAGGCACGATATCAAAAGTTGCCCCTTGAGTTTCGTCATGCCAAATGATAGCTTGGTTTTTTACTAAGTCAACAACTCCTTTAAAGTCATTTTCTTCACCAATTGGTAAAGTAATTGCAACAGCGTTAGATTTTAACATATCTCTAACTTGTTGACAAACATTTAAGAAGTTAGAACCTTGACGGTCCATTTTGTTTACGAATCCCATACGTGGAACTCTATATTGATCAGCTAATCTCCAGTTAGTTTCAGATTGAGGCTCAACACCATCAACCGCACTAAATAAGAATACTAAACCATCTAATACACGTAACGAACGGTTTACCTCAACTGTAAAGTCAACGTGTCCCGGTGTATCAATGATATTAAAGTGGTATGGTAATGTCTCTGGCAATACTTTACCTTGTTCAGTTGGGAAATTCCATTCACAAGTTGTAGCAGCTGAAGTAATTGTAATACCTCTTTCTTGCTCTTGTGCCATCCAGTCCATTGTTGCAGCACCATCATGTACTTCACCAATTTTGTGTGATTTTCCTGTATAGAATAAGATACGCTCTGTTGTTGTTGTTTTACCAGCATCAATGTGAGCAGCAATTCCAATATTTCTTGTATATTTTAAATCTCTAGCCATTTCTATTCGAATTAAAATCTAAAGTGAGAGAATGCTTTATTAGCATCTGCCATTTTGTGAGTATCCATTCTTTTCTTAACAGCAGCACCTTCTTCTTTAGCCGCAGCTAAAATTTCAGAAGCTAATTTACCTGCCATTGATTTTTCATTTCTTCTTCTTGCATAAAGAATCATCCATTTCATAGAATAAGAAATTTTTCTATCTGGACGAATTTGCATTGGAATCTGGAATGTAGCTCCACCCACTCTACGTGAACGTACTTCTACGTGAGGCATAACATTTGTTAATGCATCTTTCCATACTTCTAAAGCAGTTTTCTCTGCATCTTGCTTTTTAGCTTCTACGATATCTAATGCATCATAAAAAACTTTAAAAGCTGTTGATTTTTTACCATCCCACATTAAGTTGTTCACAAAACGCGTTACTAACTGATCGTTAAATTTTGGATCTGGTAAAAGTGGTCTTTTTTTGGCCGCTCTTTTTCTCATGTCTTTTCTTTAAAAGATTTTAAATTACTTTTTCTTTCCAGTTGGTGCAGCTGCTTGTCCTGGTTTTGGACGTTTAGCTCCGTATTTAGATCTACGTTGTGTTCTTCCTGCAACACCCGCAGTATCTAATGCTCCACGTACGATGTGGTAACGTACACCTGGTAAATCTTTTACTCTTCCACCTCTAACTAATACTATCGAGTGCTCTTGTAGATTGTGACCTTCTCCAGGAATGTATGCATTCACCTCGTTACCGTTTGTTAAACGAACCCTAGCTACCTTTCTCATTGCTGAGTTTGGTTTCTTAGGAGTTGTTGTGTAAACACGAGTACACACACCTCTTCTTTGAGGACAAGAATCTAAAGCAGCCGATTTACTCTTCTTAGTTATTTGGGTTCTCCCTGTTCTTACTAATTGTTGAATTGTTGGCATAATTAAATACTAAAAATTTTTACTGTTTAAAATTCCCGCTTTTTACGGGGTTGCAAATGTAGGAATTATTTTTTACTTTCCAAATCATAATATATTAATTTTCAATGCAATTTGATTTTAGTATTGATTTGATTTGTATTGGGTTACAAAAAGTAACGACAAAAATTTTCAAGAATAGCTGCATTGGATTATGAAACAATCCCAAAGCTTCAGGACAGAAAGACAAAGTGGATATAAAATTTATTTTACTTTTTTTCGTTTCTTTACTGCGATGAAATCATTTTTGCTTTTTATTCTTTTATTTTTTTTCCAATTCTCATTGGGACAAAACTTCTATTTAAAAATCGAAGGGAAATCGGAAAACGAATGCAAAACAATTGATAGTATGCTTTATAACAAAAAACATAAATCTGTTGCATTACTTTTAGAAGAGCAAAAACGTTTTGAAACAAAGTTAACAAATCAAGGTTTTTTTGATTGGTTACTATTAGAACAAAAAAAGACAAATGACAGCAGTTTTGTTTTTAAATACAACATAGGACAATCTGTAAAAAACACCATTATATATATAGGTAAACTTTCTGAAACTGAAAAGTTGTTATTACAATTAGAAAAAGACACTTTGAATATCGCTACTAATGAAGTTGAAAATTTTATGAAAAGTAAAATTGCGTTATTAGAAAAGAAAGGATATTCGTTAGCAAATTTGCAATTAATCAATCAGAGAAAAATTGAAAATAATTTATTTTCTGGTTTACAACTCAAACTGAATTCAAAAAGAAACATTACAGATATTGTTATTCTAGGGTATGATAAATTTCCGGCGGGGATTAAAAAGGCAATTTCCAAAAAGGCAAAAAAAGCAACTTTTAATCAGGATAATTTAAATCAAATTAACGATGAGTTTGACAAATTACAATTTGTTAGTCAGCTAAAATATCCTGAGATTTTATTCACGACCGATTCGACAAAAATTTTTGTGTATTTAGAAAAATCGAAACCTAATAAATTTGATGGTTTTATTGGATTTTCGAACGACGACCAAAGTAAATTGACTTTTAATGGTTATTTAGATTTGCAATTGCAGAACATTTTGAATTCGGGTGAAAAATTTAATTTGTATTGGAAAAACGATGGCAACCAACAAACTTCATTTAATTTAGGAACCGAATTACCTTATTTATTTAAAACTCCAATTGGAATTAAAACCAACCTACGAATCTTTAAACAAGACTCTACTTTTCAAAATACAAATACCGATTTGAATTTGGGTTATTATTTTTCGTACAACACCAAAGCGTATTTGGGATATCAGAAAACTAATTCAGTTGATATTCAAAACACCAACTCCTTTAGCTTGAATGATTTTACAAATACATTTTTAACCACAAGTTTTGAACATTTAACTTTCTCTACAACTAATTTTATTTTTCCAGAAAAAACAAAAGTAATTGCCAAGTTTGGAAGTGGAAATCGAACCATAGCAACTACAAAATCGAATCAGTTTTTTGCACAATTAGAACTCAGTCATCATTTAGAATTGAACCCAAAAAACAGTATTTTTATAAAAAACCAATCCTATTATCTACAAAGCAATGATTATGTAATTAACGAATTGTATCGTTTTGGCGGCATAAACTCGATTCGAGGTTTTAATGAAAATAGCTTACAAGCGAATGCCTTTAGTGGAATTATGGCTGAATACCGTTATCTTTTAGCACCCAATCTCTATATCCATACGATTACCGATTATGGCTATTTTCAAGACAAAACAAATGAGATTGAAAATAAGCTTATTGGAATTGGTTTCGGTTTTGGGTTATTCAGCAAAAACGGCTTGTTTAATTTGATTTATGCCAATGGAAGCACCAGTGACCAAGCGATAAAACTTTCGAATTCAATAGTGCATATTAGTTTTAAAACGAATTTTTAAGAAGCAATTCGACCGCAGATTCGCAGATTGTAAAAAAACTTAAAATAATAAAAAAAAATCTGCGAATCTGCGGTTAAAACATAATAATTAAAATTCAAACTAAAATCCTATCTTTGCGCCATGGAAAAAGACAACCAAATATTCGGGATTAGAGCAATAATTGAAGCAATTAACGCTAAAAAGGAAATTGATAAAGTATTCGTTCAAAAAGATGCGCAAGGAGACTTGATGCAAGATTTGATGAAAACAATGAAAAGAAACAACATCAACTTTTCATACGTTCCTGTTGAAAAACTAAACCGATTAACTCCAAATAATCACCAAGGTGCAGTGGCAACTATCGCTCCTATTTCTTTTGTTTCATTAGAAACTTTAGTAGAAGGCGTTATTGAAACTGGTAAAAAACCTTTATTCCTAATTTTAGACCAATTATCTGATGCGCGTAACTTTGGCGCCATCATCAGAACTGCAGAATGTACTGGTGTTGACGGAATTATTATCCAAAAACAAGGTTCAGCTCCTGTGAATGGCGATACGGTTAAAACTTCTGCTGGAGCGGTTTTTAATGTGCCAATTTGTAAAGTGGATCATATCAAAGACGCAATTTTCTATTTACAAGGTTCTGGAATTAAAACTGTTGCTGCAACTGAAAAAACAGACAAACACATTTACGACATCAACTTTAACGAAGGTGTTGCCATTATTATGGGTAGCGAAGATAGAGGTGTGAACCCTTCTGTACTAAAAATTGTAGATGAAAAAGCAAAATTACCTATGTTTGGAACTATCGAATCATTGAATGTTTCTGTGGCTTGTGGTGCATTTTTGTATGAGGCTTTGAGACAGAGACTTAATTAGTCAATTTTTCAATGTGACAATATGCCAATAGCTTCTGAGTAAATTAATTTTAATTGGCTAATTGACTTATTGCCACATTGACTCATTTCTTCCCTCCCAAAAACTCATACACCACTCTCATAGAAGAATTAAAGTATCCTCGAATTACTTCTTCTGGTTTTGGTGGTGGATTGAAATTTCCTTTTTCGTCGAAGTTTTTCATAAAGGGATCGAGTTCTGGATTGAAATCGGGTTTTTCCCATTCGTAGAAAATAGGTTTTGAAAATTGAGGCGTTTTTAAAACTAAAGCTAAAGCCAATCCAACAATAAATCCCGCTAAATGTCCTTCCCACGAAATACCTTCTTTGACATTTGGAAACATGTACCAAACGCTTCCGCCGTACAAAATTACAATGGTGAAGGATAAAGCTACTAACCGGTAATATTTGGTGAAAATACCTTTGAAGAAGATAAAACTCACCAAAGCATAAATTAATCCACTGGCACCAATGTGATAACTTGGCCTACCTAACAACCAAGTCCCTAATCCTGAAAACAGAATTCCAAACAGCAAAACCACAAACGATTGTTCTTTGTAGAAATACCTCAAAATAGGCAACAACACTAATAGTGCAACCGAATTATTAGCCAAATGCTCGATATCGCCATGTAAAAAAGGACTAAAAAGAATTCCTTTCAATCCATAAACTTCTCTTGGATATATTCCAAAATGCGATAAATTATCATGAAATTGCAATTCATACCAAAAAACCGACCATAAAGTCAATACAAAAAACAACGGTAATAAAATGACCGCTTTTGTAAACTGAAAAGGATTATCGTGCTGTTTTTCCATAGTTGAATAATTTCAAATATAAAGCCAAAAAGTTAATTATGAAATTATGGCAGACTTATTTAAAACACATAGACACTTAAGTTTAACTTTGAATTAAAAAGGCGTTACACTTGACATAGTTCACAAAGCAAAATCTATATAATCTTTAATTAATGAAATGCCTTTAATCAATAATTTCTAAACCTATGTTTCTATGTGGTAAAAATCTAAAAAAGAATCGCATATTTTTGTAATTTTACATCATGAATCAACCATTAGCCGAACGCATACGCCCACAACAATTATCGGATTACATTAGCCAACTACATTTAGTTGGACCTGAGGGTTCACTAACGCAACAAATTGCAAAAGGATTAATTCCAAGTTTGATTTTATGGGGACCACCCGGAACCGGAAAAACCACCTTGGCACAAATTATGGCACAAGAAAGCAAACGTCCGTTTTACCAACTGAGTGCAATACATTCTGGCGTAAAAGACATACGTGAAGTTATTGAAAAAGCGAAACAAAGCAGCGGTTTATTCACAGCTAAAAATCCGATTTTATTTATTGATGAGATTCATCGTTTTAGTAAATCGCAACAAGATTCTTTATTGGCAGCTATCGAAAAAGGTTGGGTAACTTTGATTGGTGCAACTACTGAAAATCCGAGTTTTGAGGTTATTCCCGCTTTATTGTCAAGATGTCAGGTTTATGTATTGAATGCTTTTACCAAAGACGATTTGGTAGCGTTGTTACATCGTGCAATAAAAACTGATATTCATTTACAAAATAAAGACATTCAATTAAAAGAAACCGAAGCGTTGTTGAGACTTTCAGGTGGCGATGGTAGAAAATTATTAAATATTTTCGAATTGGTTATTAATGCAACCGATACTTCAACAAGCTCTGCATCCATAGAAGTTACGAATGAAAAAGTAATGCAATTGGTGCAAAAAAACACAGTCTTGTATGACAAAACAGGCGAACAACATTATGATATTGTTTCAGCCTTCATTAAATCGATTCGTGGAAGCGATCCAAATGGCGCTGTATATTGGTTAGCTCGAATGATTGAAGGTGGTGAAGATGTAAAATTCATCGCCAGACGACTACTGATTCTAGCTAGTGAAGATATTGGAAATGCCAATCCAACGGCGTTTATCATGGCAAATAATGCTTTTCAAGCGGTAGCGACAATTGGTTATCCTGAAAGTCGCATTATTTTGAGTCAATGTGCGATTTATTTAGCTACTTCTGCAAAAAGTAATGCAAGTTATATGGCAATTGGAAAAGCGCAACAAATGGTAAAACAAACAGGAGATTTACCCGTTCCTATTCATTTACGAAATGCTCCAACTAAATTAATGAAAGAATTGGGTTACGGAGATGAATACAAATACTCGCACGATTTCCCCAACAACTTTGCCGAACAAGAATTTTTACCTACGGAGATTTCAGAGACTAAGTTCTTTGAACCAGGTGAAAATGCACGCGAAAAAGAATTACGTCAGTTTTTAAAGAATCGATGGAAGGATAAGTATGGGTATTGATTAGTGATTAGTGATTAGTGATTAGTGATTAGTGATTAGTGAAAATTACTTTTTACTTTTTACTTTTTACTTTTTACTTTTTACTAAAACTTAACTTCCACTTTTTCTGAAATTAATTTATCTCCATTATAATATTCAAAAAACCAAGCGTTATTTTTCTTTAATAAAACTCCTGAAACTTCTTCTTTTTGAGCTATAAAAACATTTTCTGCCGAAGTTGATTTTACTAGCATAATTGTTTTAGGTTCAGAATCTACCAATTTAAATCCGTTTGATATTGGAATAGCAAAAAGTTGATTTTCATTCACAATTATTGCAGCATTTGTATTCGGTTTATTTTCTGAAATAACTACTGGATTTTCAATTGGTTTAACTATTTCTACAGGTTTAAATCTCAAAAGTCCTCGCATGCTAATTAAAGCCTCTCTAAATGATTCATTATATGCCTTTTGATATTCTTTATCTCTCGAGTCGCCTTCTTTACTTGTTAAAAGTAAATTATTCTGGCAATCTTTAATTTCAAAAGTAATTGTTGTAGTTAGCATATTACTTTTCTCTAAAACATTAGTATATAAAGCTGAGCAACGGTTTTCTGCTAAATCGTTTGGAAATTTATCGGTATCATAAATTACTTGAAATCCTTCCTTTTCAAAAAAAGACTTTGTTAATTCATTAAGTCCATACTTGTTAGCCTCTTTAAAAAAAGAAAATTGAGATGGAATAATAATGTATTTATAACTTTCTTGAGCAAAAGAAATACTACTTAAAAACAATGTAATTATTAAAATTATTTTCTTCATAACTATAATATATTTTTTAATTCTAATAAATGAGTTACTTGAAATACAGGTTGTTCTACTTGAATATTTTGTTCATTGAAAAATACAGCATCAATTCCTGCTTCAATTGCTCCTAAAACATCGGCTTCATAACTATCCCCAATCATTATACTATCATCTTTTGAAGCATTTGCCAAAGATAAAGCAAAATCAAATATATCTCGATGTGGTTTTTTTACACCAGCCATTTCTGAATTGGTGATGGTTTCGAAATAATGATCAATATTGGAATTTTTAAGCTTTTTGGTTTGAACAGAAGCAAATCCGTTTGTAATTATGTGCAATTGATATTTAGGTTTTAAATAATCTAACAGCTCGATAGCTCCATCAAACAAATGGTTGTATTCTGGCAAATATTTAATGTATTCGTCTGATAAATGATAAATTATTGCATCTGAAACTTCAAATTCTAACGCATCAAAAACATCTTTTAAACGATAATAGCGTAAATCCTCGTGGGAGATTTGATTTACTTGATATAATTTCCAATAATGCTGATTGCGGGGAATATATATATTAAGAAAATCAGATAAATTAATATCCAAACCTTGCTGTTTAAAAATGGTATCAAAGGCAAAAGCAGAATTTTTATCAAAATCCCAAAGGGTATGATCTAAATCGAAAAAGAGATGTTTTTTATGTTGAAATGTTTGCAATGCTAACGTATTGAATGATTAAAAAAAGCCCAAACGATGGGCTTCCAATTATTTGCTTTGAGAAACAATTACAGCGTCTTCAATATGGTAAATCCAATCTTCCACATCGGTTTCGTTGTATCTAAAAGTTCCTTTTAAAGTTACGTAGGTATCGGTTTTTAACTTTGGAAAAGCACCTCCTTTAAATTTGATACCCGCAATCGTTTCTGGCCCTGATTTTCCACAGAAGAAACAAGCTGCAAAAACATTTTTACTTAACGCATAGTTTTTGTTGTCAATAGGTACAATGAATCCGCTCATGAAAATCGTTTTCTTTTGCATCATTTTCAATTTCATGTTCACTTGTGGAAATTCTACTTCTCCATACGTTGCATGTTTTTTACGAATATATTTTATATCTCCTAACAACTTCCATGTAAGAGTATCGTTTGCAACAGTTGTGCTCTTGCTATTAGTATTCATTGGTAAAGTTGTACTATCAGTAAAACTCATCATTGAAATAAATACTAATAAGGCTAAAATTAATTTTATATAATTACGCATTGGCTAATGTTTTTGAAATGTTTAAATTATAAGCTTTTATAGCTGGAATTAGTGCCGCAATAAAACCTACTAATAGCGTTAGTAAAAATAGAGCTCCTTCTTTTTCCCAAATAAATTCGTACGGATTAAAACTCATTTTGAAATCTTCTTCAGCTGAGTTCGACAACATAGATATGGCTACTCTTCCCAAAACCGTACCAAAGATAAATCCAACAATGCATAAAAGCAAACTTTCTATCATAACAACTTTTAAAAGCTGTAGTCTTTTGGCTCCGTTGACACGCATTAAGGCAAATTCGTTTTCACGTTCTTTTAATGTGTTGTACAAAGCAATGAAAATTGAAATTCCTGAAATCAACATAATTCCGTAGGCTAAATATTGCAAGGCTGAAATTCCAATTCCGAATAACGAAAACAAACGATTTACCTCGATTGCTGGAGAAGCGACTTGCATTTTTGTGTTTTGCGCTATAATTCTTGGCCAAGTTACAATTCCCATTTTGTTGCGGAATTTTAGCAAAACAGCTGTAATTTCCATACCTGGCATATCTAAAGTCATGTCGGCTTCTTCGTGATGTTCTTCTCCTTCAACATGAACGTGACCTTCTTCGCCATGTGCTGGATTTTCAGCTTCATCATGTCCGCCATGCATTTGCCAAACACTTGGAATTGTACATAAAATCAAATTGTCTACTACTTTTCCTGTTGGTTTTGCAATTCCGACTACTTTATAACCATAATGTTCATGAACTTCACCTTCAACAGCATCGCCATGAGATCCAAAAAACTCATCTCCAACTTTTAAACTTAATTTTTGAGCAATATCATTTCCAATTACGACTTCAAAATTCTTTTCAAATAATTTCCCTTCAGCAATTTTTGCTCCGTATTTATCTAAATAATCAGGTGTTGTTCCTAAGATTTTATATCCTCTATAATTGTCTCCAAAAGCTAAAGGAATTGCTTTTTGAACAAATGGATGTTGCATCCAAACTTTTGCAGAATCATAACTAATATTTCCAGTTGGAGCATCTACTTGGTAAACCGAAGATAAAATTAATTGTAATGGACTTCCTTGAGCGCCCATTACTAAATCGACACCATCAATATTACTAGAAAACTTTTCTTCAAATTGTTTTTCAACCAAAACTAAAGTCGTAATAATTGCCACACTTGAGGTTAACAAAACAACACTCAAAATCGTATTTAATGGTTTAAACCATATATTTTTCCATGCTAATTTTGCTATCATATCAAAGTAATTTTATTGATAAACCTTTCTTTAATTCGGCTATCGTGTGTTACAATTAACAAAGCGGCTTTGTATTCTTTAGATAAAGATGTAAGTAAATCAATTACTTTTTCAGCATTTTTATCATCTAAACTTGATGTTGGTTCGTCTGCCAAAAGCACTTTTGGCTCGTTCATAAGCGCACGTGCGATAGAAACCCTTTGTTGTTGTCCAATACTCAATTGAGAAGGTAATTTTGAAGCTTGATTTTCGATTCCTAATTGCACTAATATTTTTTTAGCACGTTTTGTATGTTTTTTTCCAGTAGCTAACCAACTTGCCATTTCTAAATTTTCCAAAACAGTTAGAGCAGCAATAAAATATGATTTTTGAAAAACCACTCCAATGTGCTTCCCTCTAAATTTATCTGTAGCTTTTTCTGAAAGTGAAGCAATATCAGTTTTATCAATTTCAATTTCGCCTTTAGATGGTTTTAACAATCCCGCTAAAATATGCAAATAGGTAGTTTTTCCTTTACCAGAATCACCTGTAATTAATAATGTACTTCCAGCTTCGCAATATAAATCTGGGAATATAAATTCTTGTTCTTTATTGTAAGAAAATCGAATGTTTTTAGTGCTTATCATTATTTTTCAGCATTAATTTAGCATTGCAAGATAAGAAATTGAATAGAAAAATTTCTTAAATAAATTTTAATAATCAAATGTCAAAAAAGAAGCTGAAATCGAAGATTCAATGGAATTAAACGAGTTCAGCTTGATAATTTTTATTTGATTGTTTAACTATTCTTCATCATGTGTACACAATCCTACAATAGTATGAAAAGTGTCATGTAAACCATTTAGAGCTTTAGTGATTTTTGCATCAGATGCTTTAGATTTTACTAATTTATCTAACATTTTAGTGTCTTTAGCTAATTTATTAACCGAAGCTACAATTTCTTTTTTATTGAATTGAGCAGGAATTTTAGACATTTTTAAAGCATTTGCTTTTTCTGCCATTTCAGCGCTTCTTTCTTTGATAGGTTGTAAATTTCCTTCTTCACTTGGATGAAATGTTTGTGACATTACTTTGTGAAAAGCTTTAATTTCTGGCCAAGTTGCAAATGTATCTGGTTTTGGCATTGCTGCTTTATACCTTTTACTCACTTCTGTCCAGTTTACTACATTCCATAACGCTGATAAATAATCTGCTCTTTTGTTCTGATATTTTAAGTAATAAGCATGTTCCCAAACGTCGATTCCGAAAATTGGAGTTCCTTTTACTTCTGCGTTATCCATTAGTGGATTGTCTTGATTTGCAGTTGAAGAAATAACTAATTTCCCTTCTTTAGTAACCACTAACCATGCCCAACCTGAACCAAAACGAGTTGCTCCAGCAGCGTTTAGTTTTTCTTTTAAAACCTCAAAGCTTCCAAAAGTTTCAATTACTGCTTTTTCTAATTCAGCCGACATTTTTGTGTTTTTCTCAGGCGTTAATACCGACCAAAATAATTCGTGATTGTAATGTCCTCCAGCGTTATTTCTAACAGCGGTAGACAAAGTAGAAACTTTAGCTAAGATTTCATTTAAACTTAATTTTTCATCCGCAGTACCTTCTAAAGCTTTATTTAAATTTTTCACATAACCTGCATGATGTTTGCTGTAATGAATTTCCATTGTTTGTGCATCAACAAATGGCTCTAAATCACTGTATCCATAAGGCAAAGCTTTTTGAGAAAACTGAGCAGATGCTGAAATTGTAACTAAAAGTGTAGCTAAAAAGAATTTTATATTTTTCATTATTTTAAAATTTTTATAAAAATACGGCTTATCGATTAGATAAAAAATTAAGAATTCTTAAAATTTCCATAATTGTTGGTTTAAACGCAAAGAGCGCAAAGTTTTTTCGCAAAGTTCGCAAAGGAATCCGTTTAAGTATTTCTTCAATGTGTTTCAAAAGCAAAGCGTCTCTGTGAATCTCTCTCAAAATAAAGTTATTCAAAAAAACTCCATGAATCTCTGTGTAAATTCTTATCAATAAAAAACTATGTGACTATGGGTTTAAAAAATCAAAAAATCCCTTCATCCTGAAAACTCAAATAACCATTTTCGGTGATGATAAGATGGTCTAAAACCTGGATTTCAAGAGTTTGCCCTGCTTCTTTGATACGTTTTGTGATTTTTAAATCGGCTTCACTAGCGATTAATTTTCCTGATGGATGATTGTGGGAAAGAATTAAACCCGTTGCATTTTGTTCGAATGCCATTTTGAAAATTATACGAATATCAACAACGGTTCCTGTGATGCCACCTTTTGAGAGTTGGGCTTTGTAGATGACTTTATTGGAGTTATTGAGATACAATACCCAAAATTCTTCGTGAGGCAATTCGCCAATAATGGGTTGCATGATATCGAAAACAGCTTTACTAGAAGTAATTTTTTTGAGTTCGATAGCATCTTCAGCTCTGCGTCTTCTTCCTAATTCTAAAGCTGCGGCGATAGAAATGGCTTTGGCTTCTCCTATTCCTTTGAATTGCATGAGTTGGGAAACCGACATTTTTCCTAACGTATTCAGATTGTTTTCGGAAGAAGCTAAAATGCGTTGGCACAATTGTACCGCGCTCTCATTTCGAGAACCGGAACCAATTAAAATAGCAAGTAATTCGGAATCAGATAAGGTGGATTTACCTTTTAGAAGAAATTTTTCACGTGGGCGATCGTCTTCGGCCCATTGATTGATTGGCGTGTACATAAGAATTTATTTTGGCGTTTATGAGAACAAAAATAATTAAAAAAAATGGAATGTCAAAATTATTGATGGGTGAAGGAAGTTGGAAGTTGGAAGTTGAAGGATTTTTTTCAATTTTAGAAGGATTGATAATAAATTCAGTTGAAAATACGTTTTTATAAAAAATTAGCACATGAAATTTACTGGAATCATTTTATTGTCTTTTTTATTTCTGAATTGTAAAAAAGAAACCTTTAAAACGGAAATAGCGCAACAGATTGAATCAAAAACAGAAATCGAAGCAATTAAAAACCCAATCGATTTTTATGAAAAACTATCCAATGCAGCGATTTCTATAATTGATCCTGAAGTGGTTTACACGCCGGCTTATGTTGGGATAAAATATCCAAATGGTGATGTTCCTGCAAAAACGGGTGTTTGTACAGATGTGGTGATTCGTGCTTATCGAAAATTAGGAATTGATTTGCAGAAAGATGTTCATGAAGAAATGAAAGCGAATTTTTCTTTGTATCCGAATTTAAAAAAATGGGGTTTAAAGACTACCGATAAAAATATCGACCACAGAAGAGTTCCTAATTTAGAAGTTTTCTTTGCTCGAAAAGGAAAAACCTTACCGATTACTCAAAACCCAAAAGATTACAAAACGGGCGATTTAGTTACTTGGATGATTGGTGATAAATTGCCACACATTGGTATTGTAACACACATAAAATCAGAAAATGGCAACCCAATGATTGTGCATAACGTAGGAAGCGGACAAGTTTTAGAAGATTGTCTGTTCAGTTGGAAAATTGTTGGGCATTTTAGGTATGGAAATTAATATTTGTTGTAATTAATTACAGGGATTTTATTTGATTCTAACTTTCCACTAAAAATTTCAATGTTATTTCTTTTTAAATCTTCAATTTGATTTTTTGTCAATTCTTTAATGAGTAATTTTTCATCGATTTGATATTCGATTGAAAAAAAGTATTGCTTGTTTTTATTAAAATTAATAACTGTTGGCCATTCTATAATCTTTGTATCCAACTCTCTAATAAAAGGTAAACTCAAAAGAGAAACAAACTCTCTTTCTTCATTAGGGAATAAAACTACAGATTGACTAACATAAGAATTCATTAAATCAAAGTTTGATTTAGCTCCGATTTTTTTTAATTTTTTATTTTTTAGCTTTTCTAAGTTAAACTTATGCTCTAATGCATGAAAATAGTAATCTCTAATTGAATCATTTAAAACTGGATCAGTCAAAATATTTCCTGTTTTTATTAAACTGTCACCTTCATAAAAATTCAATTTTAAACCATAAATTTGATTTAAATCAATATCTCTTGATAAAAAAAGTAGCTTTTTATCTGTAAAATTTTTAATTCTAAAAACAACAACATTACAAGAACTATCTTGTTGTTGTTCTGAAAAAAAACGTCTACTATAGATAGAATCTAAATTAAAAGTATAATTCAAATTGGTGTTTTGAAGTTCTAACACTACTTCATCTTCTTTCTTTTTATCACATGAATAAAACAAAAAAGAAATAAAAAATAAAGTTAGAATCCTTAACATAAAATATAAATTAGTTGATCAACCCTTTCACCTCATCAAAATTCAAACCACCGTAATTTCCTGAACTCATTAATAGTAAAGCAGAATTTTCTAAATTTTGACTGAATAAAAAATCTTTGAATTCAGCTGGATTGGTATAAATAATTAAATCTTCTCTTTGGAACGATTGTGCAATTTGGTCATACGTTACTTCTTCCAAACGTTTAATTTTTACTGCATCGGGCGAATAGAAAACAACGGCAACATCGGCTGCATCTAAAGCGCCTTGGTATTCTTTTAAGAATTCGGCATTCAAACTACTATAGGTGTGCAATTCTAAACAAGCAATTAATTTTCTATCTGGATATTGAGCTTTTACGGCTTTTGTAGTAGCAGCAACTTTACTTGGCGAATGTGCAAAATCTTTATACGCAACTTTAGTAGCGCTCTCGGCAATTTTTTCTAATCGTTTTGAAGCACCTTTAAAACTGGCAATGGCTTCGTAAAATTCGGCTTCATCCACGCCCATACATTGGCAAATCCATTTGGCACCTGCTAAATTGCTTAGATTGTGTGCACCGAAAACCTCGATTGGCATTGGACCTTCTGGTGTATCTAATAAAGTAGTTCCGTTTTCAACGGTGTAACTTGGGGTTTGATAAGCAATTTTTCGGATTGGATTTTCAGTTTCTTCAGCTACTGCCTTTACGGCTTCATCTTCTTCGTTATAGACTAAAATTCCGCCACGCGTGATTTGGTTAGCGAAAATTCTGAATTGTTCTACATAATTATCAAACGTAGGAAACACATTGATATGATCCCAAGCAATTCCGGATAACAAGGCAATATTCGGTTGGTACAAATGGAATTTTGGTCGCAAATCAATCGGAGAAGTCAAATATTCATCGCCTTCTAATACGATAAAATCATTGTCTTCAGTTAAATGTACCATCGTGTCGAAACCTTCCAACTGTGCTCCCACCATATAATCCACTTCGATATTGTGATAATGCATCACGTGTAAAATCATCGAAGTAATCGTCGTTTTTCCGTGTGAACCACCAATAACTACTCGGGTTTTATTTTTCGATTGTTCGTATAAAAATTCAGGATACGAATATATTTTCAGACCTAATTCTTGTGCTTTCAATAATTCTGGATTATCCGCTTTTGCGTGCATTCCTAAAATAATCGCTTCAATATCAGTTGTGATTTTTTCGGGAAACCAACCTTCTTCTTTTGGTAACAATCCTTTTTTCTCCAATCGTGATTTTGAAGGTTCAAAAATAGCGTCATCGCTACCTGTTACGTGATATCCTTTGTTGTGTAAGGCTAATGCTAAATTGTGCATGGCTGCTCCGCCAATAGCTATGAAATGTGTTCTCATCTTTATCGTTTATGAGTTGAAAAGTTCATCAGTTTAAGAGTTTAGGCACATTGCCATTTAAACTATTAAACCCATAACCTTTTAATCTATTTTTCAAATTGTTCTTTTAACTTATTTGCTTTCGCTTTATCTTTAAGTTTGTTCAAATATAAGTCATATAATTTTTCGAAGGTAGTTTTTGAATTGCCAATTTCGTGTGCTTTTTTATAATGGTTTTCCGCTTTTGCATAACGTTTAAAATACACATCAATATATCCTTTAGCTAAATACCCATCGACTTTTGAAAGCAGTATTAACTCATCGGCATATTTTTGTGCTTTTTTTTCACTACCACCAATAATTGCTGGCAATTCGATGTATAACATTACTAATGCCCAACGTGTTTCAATATGTTTTGCATCTAATTTAGCTGCTGTAAGAAACGATTGTTCAACTTCATCTATCATTCCTAAAGCTTTGAATTTATTGGATTCTTTGGCTTTCATTCCTAATGCGCCACCATATTTGTACCAATAATTGGCAATTTTTGGATAAGTAACTTTTAGTTTTTTATAATTTGTAATCGCGGCATCCCAATCTTTTTGATGACCCGCAATATCACCAAGATATTCAATTGTTTTAGCATGATTAGGTTGCAGTTTTAAAAATTCAGAAAACAATATTTCTGCTTCGTTATATCTTTTTTGTGCATACAATTTTTCGGCCTTTTCAAACGTTGTTTGTGAAAAGACTGACAATGATAGTAATAGAAAAAAGATTTGGATAATTTTCATTTTTCAAAAATAGTGAAATGATTTTAGTTAATTTTACTTACAAATAATTTATTTTAATTACGTCCCAACCTTTTTATATTTTTTACACTCTTTATATAAAAACCAACTATTATGCGCAAAATATTATTATTAATCTTATTAGTTAATTCGTTCAATTTATTTAGTCAGTATGATGATAAGTGGAAAGAAGTTTATAAATATGAATTGGAAGGAAAAGTTAAATCTGCTCAAGAAAAAGTTCAAGAAATTTACAAAAAAGCAAAACGTAAAAATGATGAAGTGCAAATCATCAAATGTTTTTTCTATTTATCAAAATTCGAACAAGTCTTTGATGAAAAAGCTCAAAGTACAATTATAAAAAATCTGCAACAAGAAATTAATGAAGCCAAACCTGTTTCAAAAGCGGTTTTACAATATGTTTACATAAATATTTTAGAACAATATTACCTAAGAAATAATTACAACATTAACAAAAGAACCAATTTAGAAAATCAAAAAAACAAAGATTTTTTGACGTGGACAGAAGCTGATTTTAATGCTCAAATAGAAAAAAACTATGATAATCTCTTGTCAAATGAGAATGAATTAAGAAATACAAGTATTGAAAAAATTAAAGAAATTTTTGATATTTCATCAAGTGTAGATATAAAAAACTTTAGCGTTTATGATTTTCTAGCTCAAAAAAAAGGCGACCATCTTAAATCTACAATTAGTTCGTGGAAACAAAAAAAATCAATTGATTTTAAATCGGAGATTGAAATTTTTTATAAAAATCCTGAATCTTTTATAAAATACAATGCAAAAAAATTAGAGGATGATAACCTGGTAAAATTAATTACGCTTTTACAAAACAATGAAAAATATTATCTGAATCAGAAGAATTATGAAAAATTAGATTTTGCTTATTACGAAAGATTAAAATACATAAAAGAGACTTTTTGGGATGAAGAATTTTATCTAAATAAAGTTTCCTATTTAGAAAAAACAACAACTAATCTATTTTTAAAACAATTTTTAAGAGTGGATAGAGCTAGGCATTATTATAATAAAACGCATAAAAATGGCGAAATCAATTTGTATACTAATGCATTAAAACTTGTAGATACTATTTTAAATAATAAAGTTAACGTAAATGCATTAGCAGAGGCTGAAAAAATAAAAATTGAAATCAACAATAAACATTTAGAAATTACATTACCTAAAATAAGCTATCCTAAACAAAACAATAGAGCTTTTGTAAATTTTAAAAATATTGATTCGCTTACTATTTCTTATTATGAATTACCACAAAAACTAAATTATCTATTTAATAATAATTTCTATTATAACAATACTGAAAAACTTAATAAAGATTCAATAATCAATGCTTTTTTAACGAAAAATAAAGCGTTTAAAACACAAAAAGTAGTACTACCAAACAAACGTGATTATTTTGAATATTCTACCGAAGTTTTATTAGAAAAATTAGATGTTGGCAATTATTTAATTTACATCGAAACACCAAACGACACCATTTCTAACAAAAAAGTATTTGATTACACTATTCTTCAAGTTACCAATCTGTATGTAATTGAAGATAACGAAGAAAACAAAGATGCCTTTTACATTTATGATAGGAAGCTAGGAAAACCGTTAGAAGATGTAAAAATTGCTAGTGAGGAGGAAAACATAAAAACGAATGCAAATGGAAATGCCTATTTTAAACATAAATGGAGAATAAAAGATAAAAAATACAGCAATGCTATTTTAATCACTTCGAAAAATGATTCTTTATCTATAAATTACAATAGAAACTTTTTATCTACAAATGAATTTAATAATAAATCGGTAGATGATTATGAAAATTGGGAAGCAAAAGCAATGATATACTTTGATCGTGCTATATACAGACCCGGACAAAAAATGTTTTATAAAGGTGTTATCATCCAGAAAAAAGACGCTGTTAAAAATGTGGTGCCATTTGTTACTGTTCATGTTACAATTTCTGACGTTAACAATACCAAATTAAAAGAATATGATGTTCAAACAAATGAATTTGGAAGTTTTTCTGGCGAATTTGACATTCCAAAAAACACCTTAACTGGAGAATTCAGCATAGAAATTGAAGAACCTGACAACTATGAACAAGATTCAAAATACTATAATAAAAAAGAAGAGGAACATGAATTTTGGGACAACGTTGATTTTGAAAGTCACACCGAATTTAATTTCAAAGTAGAAGAATACAAGCGTCCAACATTTGAAGTTAACTTTGATGAAATTAAAGAAAATTACACTATTGGCGACAGCATTACTATCAAAGGAAATGCAAAAGCACTAGCTGGAAATAATCTTACTAATGCAAAAATCGCTTATACGGTTTCAAAAAACTGTTACAGCAAAACAAAAAGCATTCCTTATCAACAAAACTTTATTAATTCAGAAACTACTACTGATGAAAATGGAAATTTTACGATACAATTTATAGCCAATGAACCAACTATTTTAAATGAAGAAATTGAAACCTTAAATTTCTCAATCAATGTTACGGTTACAGATATTCAAGGAGAAACAAGAAGTGCATCCAAAAGTATTGTTGTGGGTAAAGAAATGTTAAAACTTAACTTAAAAGTCAATTGGGAATTAATTTCAGAAGACAATAACAAACTAAATATAAGTGCAACTACATTAAACAACTACCCTATTGATACAAAAGGGAAAATAAAGATTTATGAACTTAAAAAGAAAAGTTTCTTAAAAAAACGCCAAAATGAAATTCCTGAAATACAAACACTTACAAAAAATGAATTTCAGAATTTATTTCCACATGAACCATTTGATGAAACCGATGAAGAAGTTCAAGAAGTTCTTGTAAAAACTATTTCTTTTGACACAAAAATAACCAAAGAAATAACATTAGACTTTTTAAAAAACTATAGAAATTCTAAATTTAAAATCGTTGCTGAAGCTTATGATTTAAAAAACAATTTAATTACAAACCAAAGAGAAATTAGTGTTAAATCAAAACAATTTCCTTATTCTGAAAAAGAACTTTTTACGTTTAAAGATATTTCTGAATCAAAATCTAAAGATTACACTATTGAAATACAATCCATTATACCTGATTTATATATAACTTCTCGTTTTTATGTTGACGAAAACATGACGAATGATGTTAAAACGATTCAATTGATTAATGGTAAAGCTGTTTTTAAATTCAATAAAGACTTAAAATTTACAGATAATATAACTTTCCATTTTTCTACTATATGGGAAAATGAAGGCTATGAAAAATTGCATCAAATTAAAAATAACACAACCGAAAATAAATTACAAATTGAAATTGAGAGTTTACGAAACAAAATAGAACCTGGAAGCATAGAAAATTGGTCTTTTAAAATTACTAATCCAAAACTTCAGGCTGAAATTTTAGCCAGCATGTATGACAGTTCTTTAGATCAATTTGCCAAAAGCTATTGGGATGAATTTATTTTTCAAGTGAATAATTCGTATCCGAATACTCCACAAATAGTAAGCTATCAGCAAAACAACTATTTAAACTTAAACAAATTTAGCACACAAAGAAATTACTTTGCCATTTATAAAAGAAATCCCGAATTATATTGGTTTGGATTTGATTTTAATGACCCTAAAAACAATTATACTCTTAAAAATTATCAGAGAAGAATTAGCAACACGATTGAAATTCCTAAAAATTCTAAATTAATTTCTGGAATTGTTCATGATGAACTTGGTCCTATTGCAGGAGCAAATGTATACATCAAAGGAACCAACAGAGGCACTACAACCGATTTTGATGGCGAGTTCTCTATTGAGGCCGCTAAAGGAGAAATTATTGTTGTTACCTATTCAGGTAAAAAATCAGAGGAAATATCGGTAGAGCAAACAAAAAATTTAGAAATAAATTTAAATGATGATGTCGTAGAAGGAGTTGATGTTGTTGTTGTAGGATATGGCGGCACAACAAAAGTAGCATTCACTGGAACAGCTACTAGTATTTATATGGACAAGGAAGAATCTTATGATGGCTATTTATCAAAAGCTCTTAGAGGAGAAGTTGCTGGCGTCTATGTTAATAAAGGCTCAGGAGCACCTGGTAGTAATGATACTATTCGTATTCGCGGTTTTGGTTCTGTAAACGGAAATAAAAATCCACTTTATATTATTGATGGCGTTCCTGTTTCTGGAGATGCTTTGAATATAGACCCAAATAATATTGAATCATTAAATGTTTTAAAAGATGCGGCAGCTACTTCAATCTATGGTTCTAGAGGTGCAAATGGCGTTATTTTAATCACAACTAAAAATGGATTAAAAGAATTAGCGCAAGTTAAAACGAGAAGTAATTTTAACGAAACGGCTTTCTTTTATCCTCATATTAAAACGGATAATAACGGTAAATTTTCTTTCCAATTTACTACACCTGAATCTTTAACTAAATGGAAATTACGCTTATTTGGTCACAATAAAAATTTAGAATCGGGCTATTTTGAATCGAGTATAATTTCACAAAAAGATGTTATGATTCAAACCAATATGCCGCGTTTTGTTCGTGAAAAAGATGAAATTACGTTAACAGCAAAAGTGGTTAATTTAACTAATGAAATAAAATCAGGCAACGCCATGTTATTGCTTTTTGATGCTACCACTATGCAACCTATAGATGCAATTGCGAATAATAGTTCTAATGTAAAAGCTTTCAATTGTAAATCAAAAGAAAGTGTTCCTGTTTCTTGGACAGTTACAATTCCAGAAGGTGTTCAAGGATTACAATATAAAATAGTAGCTAAATCAGGTAATTTCTCAGACGGAGAGGAAAACATATTACCCGTAATGAGTAATAAAGTCTTACTTACCGAAAGTATCCCGATTTGGGTTAAAGGGAATTCAAAAAAAGAATATGTATTTGATAACCTTACAAACAATGATTCTAAAACTTTAAAAAACCATTTATTTACTTTAGAATATACTTCTAATCCAACATGGCTCGCACTTCAATCATTACCGTATTTAATGGAATATCAACATGAATGTGCAGAGCAGACTTTCTCAAGATATTATGGAAACTTTATCGCTACTGAAATTATTTCAAGTAATCCAAAAATAGCTACTTTGTTTGAATCTTGGAAAAACAATCCAAAAGCAGTTTCAAAACTTACACAAAACGAAGAATTGAAGTCTATTGTTTTAAATGAAACTCCATGGTTATTAGATGCCGAAAGCGAAGAACTTAAAAACAAACGTTTGGCGTTATTAATGGATTTGAACACCATGAAAGAATCGCAAGACAAAACCATCAAAAAAATAGAAGAAAAACAATTAGCTTCTGGTGGATTTGCATGGTTTGATGGCGGAGATGAGAATATTTTTATCACCCAACATATTATTTCTGGATTTGGGCATTTAAGTAAAATGTTCCCTGAAAAAAAATCGGAATTTAAAAATATAACTTCAAAAGCAATTCCTTATTTAGACAGTAAATACATAAATCAAAGTACGCTTAAAAATGAACGTATTAATTATTACGCTTATTCCAACTTACATTATTTATATGCTAGAAGTTTTTATTTAGAAGAATATCCAATTTCTAAAAAAATAGATTCAATTGTTAACATTCAAAAAGTGGAGTTTAAATCCAATTGGTTAAACTATTCTTTATACCAAAAAGGATTATTAGCTTTAACGATGAACCGATTAGGCGATAAAAAATTCGCGGAGAAAATTATTTCAAATTTAAAAGAAACAGTAGCTCGAAATGATGATTTTGGCATGTATTGGATTGAAAATAAAAATGGATATTATTGGTACCAATCGGCAATAGAAACTCAAGCTTTGCTAATAGAAGCCTTTTCCGAAATAGAAAAAGACAAAAAGTTTGTAGATGAGATGAAGGTTTGGTTGTTAAAACAAAAACAATTGAAACAGTGGCCAACCACAAAAGCCACAACAGAAGCCGTTTACGCCTTATTATTACAAGGAACTGACTGGACAAGTATTAAAGATAATACCAAGTTTAAAATTGGAAACGAAAAAGTACTAACCAAAAAACTATCTGAAAACGATAAGGATGCTGCCACAGGTTATATTAAAATGAATTGGAATTCTGATGAAATTTCAAAAGAAATGGGACAAATATCCGTTGAAAACAAATCGGATGTTGCTGGTTTTGGTGGATTGTATTGGCAATATTTTGAAGATTTAGATGCTGTAAAATCGGATAGCACCGCAACGCTTTCGATTACAAAAAACCTTTATAAAAAAATCAAAACTTCTGATGGAAATAAGCTTGTAGATATTAATTCTGAAAATGTAAAAGTTGGCGACTTAATTACCATTCGACTAATAATTAAAACGGATAATGATTTAGAATTTGTGCATCTAAAAGATTTAAGAGCATCTTGCTTTGAACCCGTAGATGTAATTTCGAAGTATGAATGGAAAGAAGGAATTAGTTATTACAGAAGTACAAAAGATGTGGCCACTCATTTCTTCTTTGACAAAGTTAAAACCGGAACTTATGTTTTTGAATATGATGTTAGAGTAAATAATTCTGGTGTTTTTAATGACGGAATTGCAACGTTGCAAAGCATGTATGCTCCTGAATTCTCAAGCCATTCCATAAATACGAAACTAAATATTCAAAAGTAAACCATAAAAAAACGTCCCGAATAATCGGGACGTTTCTATTTATATTGTAATTAAAAATTACTTCACAATAGTCATTTCGTCTACAATGTGTTTAGCTCCTGAGAAATTCTCAATTACCCACAATACGTAACGAATATCTACGTTGATTGTTCTTTGTAATTTTTTGTCAAAGATTACGTCACCTGCCATAGCTTCAATGTTTCCGTCGAATGCTAAACCAATTAATTCTCCTTTTCCATTTAAAACTGGAGAACCTGAATTTCCACCTGTAATATCATTATCAGTTAAAAAACAAACGTGTAATGAACCGTCTTTATCAGCAAATCTACCATATTCTTTTTTAGCATTTAAATCTAAAACTCTTGTTGGTAAATCAAATTCTAAATCACCTTTTTTGTATTTCTTAACCTGACCTTCTAAAGTAGTGTAGTTATTAATTGTAGCATCATTTCGTTTGTCAGCTGGTAAAGAACGAACTTTTCCATAAGTTAAACGTAAAGTTGAATTTGCATCTGGATATTTGATTTCACCAATTTTAGATTCTCTTAAACCTTCTACTAATAAACGGAAAGAAGCTCCAAAATCGTTTTGCGCTTGTGTTAACTCGTCGCTTTTTTCAAAATAATGAGCAAACAAATCAGTTGTTAATGCTTGTAATGGGTCATTTTTCAATAGTTCCTCAGAAGGTAATGCTAAAAATGCTTTTACTTTATCAACAGAAGTAAAAATACTTAAATCGAAAGCAGCGTTTACATATTTGGTAAAATCGCCATTATTTTCAGCAGCTAATTTCTCAACCATTGGAGCTAATTTATATCCTGCTTTTTTAGCATATAAACTTAATTGAGCCGCTAAAATATCTTTTTCAGCCGGAATGTATAGTTCTTTATGCATTTCCTCAGTCATTTCAATAATAGCTGGCGCCATTTGTTCTCTTTTAGCTGCGTCTGCTTTTACATAAGCGTCTAATTGTCTTCCTAAACCTCGACTTACTGTTCCAAAAGCTGATGTTCTGAATAATTGCATCATATAGTTATCATGACGCGATTTTTCGTTAGTTAAAGCATAATATTTATTAATAGTAGAAACTACATTTCCATATTTAGCTTTGTTTTCTGGTTTATTTGCCCATTTATTAAATTTAGCTTCTTGAGCTGCTTTTGTTTTTGCAGTACCAAATTTTGATAACGCATCAATCATTCCTTGACGGTTTTTCCAATAGTTAGCAACACCCGCAAATTTTGAAGCATAAACTAGATTTAAAGCATCACTTTGAACCATGTATTTTTTCATGTTGTCCATTCCGGCTTTAGAACCTTCAACCCAAGCAGGATAAGCAAATTTTACGTTTTGCTCAATTCCACCTGCAGGCATCCAACGGTTTGTTCTACCAGGATATCCTAAAATCATAGCGAAGTCGTTTTCTTGAACTCCACCTAAATTAACAGGTAAATGATGTTTTGGTTGTAATGGAACATTACTTGGAGAATAATCTGCTGGATTTCCATTTGCATCTGCATATACTCTAAACATAGAGAAATCTGCTGTATGACGAGGCCATTCCCAGTTATCTGTATCACCACCAAATTTTCCTAAGCTTTCTGGAGGCGTTCCTACTAAACGAACATCTTTGTAATCTTGATAAACGAAATAGTAATACTCATTTCCTTGAAAAAACGGACGAACAGAAACGGTATATTTTCCACCTTCGTTGTTTTCTTTTTCAATTTTAGCAATTTCAGCATTGATAGCTTTTTCTCTATCTGCTTCGCTCATACCTGAATTTACAACCGCTAAAATTCTTTTTGTACAATCGTCCATACGAACAAAGAAACGTACATATAAACTAGAAGGTTTTAACTCATCTGATTTTGTTTTTGCCCAATAACCATCTTTTAAATAGTTTTTATCTGCTGAAGATAATTCTGCAATAGCATCATATCCACAGTGGTGATTGGTTAAAACTAATCCGTCTTTTGAAATCATTTCAGCAGTACATCCACCGTTAAATTGCACGATAGCATCTTTTAAACTGTGATTGTTGATGCTGTAAATTTCCTCGGCTGTTAATTGCAAGCCCATTTTTTGCATGTCGCGGTGATTTAAACGCTCAATGAACATTAAAAACCACATTCCTTCGTCTGCTTTTACCGAAGCCGGCACTAGCATAATTGCAGAAACGACAAATAATAATAATTTTTTCATAATAAATCTGTGTTCTTTTGATTTGTGTTGCGAATATACTTAAAAATACGATTTCGATAAAATTATAGCTTCAAAATCAAGTTAATTTGAATCAAATTTAACTTTTAATTACAATATCTGCATTAAAAACAAAAAGCATCTTCTAAATTGAAGATGCTTTTATGATATGTAATATTAAATTTTTTTATTTTGTTTCAACATTTAACATTTGCCACAATTTGTCTTTCAACTCTTGTAACCCTTGTTGTGCCACTGAAGAAATAAATAAATACGGTATTCCTTTAAATTCTACGTCCAATTGTTTTTTCAATTCGGCTTTCAATTCATCATCTAACATATCGCATTTTGAAATCACAATCAAACGATCTTTATCTAACATTTCAGGATTGTAACGACGTAATTCATCTAGCAGAATTTCGTATTCTTTTTTAATATCATCTGCATCTGCAGGAACTAAAAACAACAAAGTTGAGTTACGTTCAATATGACGCAAGAAATAATGTCCTAATCCTTTACCTTCAGCTGCTCCTTCAATAATTCCAGGAATATCAGCCATTACAAACGATTGAAAATCGCGATACGCTACTATTCCTAAATTGGGTTTTAATGTGGTAAACGCATAATCTGCAATTTTTGGTTTAGCCGAAGTTAATACCGACAATAATGTTGACTTTCCTGCATTTGGAAAACCAACTAATCCAACATCTGCTAATACCTTTAATTCTAAAGTAACATCTACTTCTTTAACCGGCATTCCAGGTTGTGCATAACGAGGTGTTTGATTTGTTGAACTTCTAAAATTCCAGTTACCTAAACCTCCTTTTCCTCCTTCTGCAATTATTTTTACTTCATCATGTTCTGTTATTTCAAACAAAACATCACCAGTTTCTTGGTCTTTTACAACTGTACCTAATGGCACTTCAATGTATTTATCTTCTCCATCATGCCCAGTACTTCTAGAGCTACCACCATCTCCTCCATGACCAGCACGAAGGTGTTTTAAAAACTTTAAGTGAAATAATGTCCAAAGATTTTTATTCCCTTTAATAAATACATGTCCACCTCGACCTCCATCTCCTCCATCTGGCCCTCCTTTTTCAATAAATTTCTCTCTGTGTAGATGCGATGAACCTTTTCCTCCCTTTCCGGAAGAAACATATATTTTTACGTAATCTACAAAGTTACCTTCAGTCATTCTTTCTTTACTTTAAATTATTTTTGACAAAGACAACTATTAAACCGAATGTCCAATGTACATTCTCCTCTTAATATCAAATCCTCTGTCATTTTTTTCTTAATGTTCTGTCATTAGTAGTAAGTGTTCCTTGATTTTTTAATCTAAAAAACTTCTCTAATGACAATTTATTATGCTCAGTGTGCATTATTCATAACTAATTAGTAAATACTGAACACTGATTACTTAATTATTATTCTTTTAAATTCGTAACAAGTGCTTTATTAATTTTAACACCTTTCATTTCAATCACTTCAAACTTTAATTTATTCCAAATTAACTTTTGACCTTGTTTTGGGATAACACCTAATTCTGTTATAATTAATCCACTAACTGTTGTAACATCATAATCCCCTATTAACTCATCCATATCAAAATAAGTTAAAAAATCATGCAAAGAATAATGTCCGTCAACTAACCATGAACCATCTTCTTTTGCTACAATTTTAAATTCGTCTTCGTAGAAATCAGCCGCATCTCCAACTAACGCTTCTAAAATATCATTCAAAGTAATAATTCCTTGAAAAACCCCATGCTCATCTGTTACTAAAGCATGATGTATTTTAGATATTTTAAAACTCTCTAAAGCCTTATATGCAGAAGTATGTTCAATAAAATAAACGGGGTCTTTTGTTATTGATTTTAAATCAAATTTACCTGTTTCAAGTTGGGCAAATAAATCTTTAAGCGAAACAACACCAACTACATCATCCAAATTATCGTTACAAACCGGATAAATCGAATGAAATTCATTTAAAACTTTTGCTTTAATTTCTTCAATAGAGTTTTTATATGATAAGTACACCATTGAATTTCGGTGCGTCATTAACGAATTTACTTTTCTATCACCAATATGAAATACTCTTTCTACTATATTTTGTTCAATTTCTTGAACTTCCCCTACTTCTGTTCCTTCTTTTATGATGGCTTTAATTTCTTCTTCTGTTACTTTGCCATCTGCAGTTGGTTTAATTTGCAGTATTTTTAATAAAAATTCTGTAGAAGTGGTTAATAACCAAATAAATGGCATTGTTACTAACGAAACAAATTTCATAGGAACCGCCACCGCTTTTGCAATACCTTCTGGATGATTCAATCCAATTCGTTTTGGCAATAACTCACCTAAAACCAATGAAAAAAAGGTTAAAATTACCACGACAATTCCAACAGCAATTGAATTAGCATAAGGACTTAAAACTTCAAAACTGGCTATAAAATTTTGAACATCTGTTGTGATTTTATCTCCTGAGTAAATACCCGTTAAAATCCCAATTAAAGTAATTCCTATTTGAACAGTTGATAAAAATTCATTAGGAGAATTAGCTAAATCTAGGGCTGCTTTTGCATTCTTGTTTCCTTTTCTTGCCGCTGTATCTAAACGATTTTTTCGCGCCGAAATCAATGCGATTTCAGACATTGAAAAAACACCGTTTAAAATTATTAGAAAAAGAATGATTAAAATTTCCATAGTTAAAATTATAAAAAAAGAGCTAAAATCCCAAATTGCGGAAATAGCTCCTTTTCTGTGTGCAAATATCGAAAAAAAAATCGAAAGCCCGAAATTTATCTCAAAGCCTTATTTTCTATTAAAATGTATCTAAAACCAAACTCAATCTTTCTGTTACTTCGTCAATAGATCCAATACCATCAACAGCATAAAACTTATTTTGCGCTTTATAAAAATCCATTAAAGGCGCTGTTTTTTCATTGTATTCTTGGTAACGGTTTCTTATTTTTTCTTCGTCTTGATCATCAACTCTACCTGAAGTTTTACCTCTTTCTAATAAACGTTTTACTAAAATTTCATCATCAGCTTCTAAGGCAACTGTACCTGTAATTTCTTCATTTTTAGTTGATAAAAAAGCATCTAAAGCTTCTGCCTGAGCAATTGTTCTTGGAAAACCATCAAATAAAAAACCTGCTGCTTGTGTATTTTTATCTACTTCGCTTTGTAGCATTTTAATTGTTACTTCATCCGGAACTAAATCTCCTTTATCCATAAAAGTTTTAGCTAATCTTCCAAGTTCAGTGTCATTTTTGATGTTAAATCTAAAAATATCACCTGTAGATAAATGTACTAAATTGTATTTGTCTTTTAAAAATTCGGCTTGAGTTCCTTTTCCTGCTCCTGGTTTACCAAATAATACGATATTAATCATTGCTTATGTTGTGTTTATGTGTAATAGTTAGTTATTCTGATAATTGATAGATATCTTTTAAATTTCTTCCTAAACCATCGTAATCTAAACCGTAGCCTACAATAAATTTATTGGGAATTCTAATTCCTACATAATCTAATTTGATATCTTTTTTATACGCTTCAGGTTTTAAAAACAAAGTAGCTATTTTAAAATGTTTCACTTTATGTTGCTTTAAAATTGCTTTTAATTCTTCAATTGTATTTCCGGTATCCACAATATCTTCTACAATAATTACAGAACGACCTTCTAAATTTTGATTTAATCCAATAAGTTGTTTTACATCATTAGTAGATTCTGTTCCTTCATACGAAGCCATTTTCACAAATGAAACTTCACAATTGTGACTGTATTTTTTCAACAAATCAGCAACAACCATAAAAGAGCCATTCAAAACTCCAATAAAAACTGGAACATCATCGCAAAAATCGTCTTCAATTTGTTTTGCCATATTTTCAATAGCGAAGTTAATTTCTTCTCCTGAAATAAAAACTTCAAATTTTTTATCGTGTAGTTGTATCACTTTGGTTCGTTTTAGAAATAAACAACAAATTTACTAAACTCATAAGGATTTCAAATAAAGTATTTTAACTTTTTTTGCAAATTTGATATATTTACCAAATGAAAACCATTTTAGTATCCAAAATTGACCAAAGCACCGCTCATAGAAAAAGCAGGGTTTCTTTAAGCAATTACATTATTCGAAACGAAAACTTGCTAAACGATTTCATAGAAATTGCTTTCGACATACAAAATGAAAATCACGTAAAAGCGTTTTGGAGTTTAGAATTAGTTTGCGAGAAAAAATTAAAGCTTTTTGTTCCTTACATTGATGATTTCTGCGAAACATTTCCAACATTAAAAGACGATTCCGCAATAAGACCCGCTACTAAAATTTGCATGTTTTTAGCAAAAAGCAATCACAGAAAAAACGGAATTTCTCTCACACAAGAACAAGAACACAATTTAATAGAAGCCTTAATTGACCGATTGATTCAAGATGAAAAAGTGGCTGCAAAAGTGTACTCAATGAAAGCTCTTTTTGTTTTGGGAAAAAAATACGATTGGGTTCACGAAGAATTAAAAACCATTATCGAGCAAGATTATTCAAATCATACCGCAGCTTACCAAGCGGCCACACGAAATCTTTTAAAAAAAATAAACAAATAACAAATTGTTAATTATCAATTGTCTGAGTATCTTTGCGCAAACAACAACTACGACGAAATGAATTATTTTTCTTCTGATTTTAAATTAGGAATTTTAGGAGGAGGTCAATTAGGAAAAATGCTTTTGACCGAAACCCGAAAATTCGATATTCAAACTTTAGTTTTAGAACCAAGCGAAGAAGCTCCAGCACGATTCAGTTGCAACGGATTTTACAAAGGCAGTTTGATGGATTTTGACACGGTGTACCAATTTGGTAAAATGGTCAATTTACTTACTATCGAAATTGAAAATGTAAATCTAGACGCTTTAGACAAATTGGAAGAAGAAGGATTACCGATTTACCCTTCACCAAAAACCTTACGTTTAATTCAAAACAAAGGAAAACAAAAAGATTATTACGTTTCAAACGATATTCCCACTTCGCCCCATCAAAGATTTGTTGATTTAAACGATTTAAGAAACGCTTTAGCGAAAGACGAATTAGAATTTCCATTCGTTTGGAAATGTGCGCAATTTGGTTACGATGGAAATGGCGTTAAAATTTGTCGCTCAGCATTAGACTTGGTAAAATTACCCGATGTAGAATGCATCGCAGAGGAAATGGTTCCTTTTAAAAATGAATTAGCAGTAATTGTAGCGCGTTCCGTTTCTGGAGAAGTTAAAACCTATCCAGTAGTAGAAATGGAATTTCATCCTGAAGCGAATCAAGTAGAATATGTAATTTGTCCGGCTCGTATTAACTCAACAGTAGCTCAAAAAGCAAACGAAATCGCCTTAAAAGTTTCGGAAGCGTTTCATCATGTTGGATTATTAGCAGTAGAAATGTTTCAAACAGCAGATGATGAAATTTTGGTAAACGAAGTTGCTCCAAGACCACATAATTCTGGACATTATTCGATTGAAGCGAGTTATACTTCGCAATTCGAAAACCATTTACGTGCGATTTTAAACTTCCCTTTAGGAAATACTGATAGCAAAGTTGCTGGAATTATGGTAAATTTGGTAGGCGAAGAAGGCTATTCTGGACAAGTAGTTTACGAAAACATAGAAAAAATCATGGCAATCGATGGCGTAACACCACACATTTACGGAAAAAGAGAAACGCGACCTTTCCGAAAAATGGGACACGTTACGATTGTAAATGAAAACATGACGGAAGCAAGAAGAATTGCGGAAGAAGTAAAGAATTCTATAAGAGTAATCAGTAGCCCCCTAACCCCCAAAGGGGGAATTTAGAACCGAATTGAAAATGATAAAAAAGATTTTAAAGATTATTTTTTATACCACAATATTGTTTTGTGTATTATCATTTTCCATGATTTATTCAAGATTTAACAATATATCTCCCAATTTAACAATTGGATTTCCTTTTGAAATGTATTATCAATTCGAAGTTAGAGGAGAATGCGATGAAAGAACTTTATTACACGGAACTCATTTTATAAACATTTTATACAATATGATTATCTGTTTAATTTTTTCAGTATTAATAAACAAAAAAACAACATTAAACCCTACTCACCCCTAGTAGGAATTCCCCCTTTGGGGGTTAGGGGGCTAATCATGAGCAAAGTAGCCATCATCATGGGAAGCATTTCGGATATGCCGGTAATGCAAGAAGCCATAGACATATTAAAAGGATTTGATATTGAAACTGAAGTAGATATTGTTTCGGCACACAGAACACCTGAAAAATTATTTGATTTCAGTAAAAACGCACACGAAAGAGGTATTTCAGTAATTATTGCGGGTGCTGGTGGCGCAGCTCATTTACCTGGAATGGTTGCTTCTATGTCGCCACTTCCTGTAATTGGAGTTCCTGTAAAATCGAGCAATTCTATTGATGGATGGGATTCGGTTTTATCGATTTTACAAATGCCTGGTGGAGTTCCTGTGGCAACTGTAGCGTTAAACGGAGCTAAAAACGCTGGAATCTTAGCCGCACAAATTATCGGAAGTTCTGATAAATGCGTTTTAGATAAAATTATCGCTTATAAAGAAGGATTGAAACAAGCCGTTTTAAAAGCATCAGAAGGATTGAAATAAAAATAGAAAATCCCGAGTTATTGCTAACTCGGGATTTCTACTCACAATTAAGTGACAACTATAAAAAAATTCTACTCTCTCTCTGTTTGGGACAAAAAGGATGTTGTGACATCATTTCATCGACAAAATTATACACTTTATCGATAAAAACAAATTTTTATGGAACTTTTTTTAAAAAAATTTAAAACAAAATACGATTCAGCACCTTTTAGTAAGATAAATCTTTCGAATTATAAGGAAGCTTTCGAAAAAACTATCGAATTAGCCAGAGCTGAAATTGACGCTATTGTAAAAAATACTGAAAAGCCAACTTTTCAAAATACAATTGAAGCTTTAGATTATTCTGGCGAACCATTAGATCGCTTATCTTCATTATTTTTTAATTTGAATTCGGCTGAAACGTCAGATGATATGCAAAAAATAGCGCAAGAAGTTTCTCCTTTACTTACGGCTTTTAGTAACGATATTGCTTTAAATGAAGACTTATTCAAAAGAGTAAAAGCGGTTTATGATCAAAAAGATTCATTAACTCTAACTACTGAACAGGTCACCTTATTAGATAAAAAATTCAAAGGTTTTTCTAGAAATGGAGCGTTACTTAATGAAGAAGACAAATCAAAATTACGCGAAATTGATACCGAATTAGCCAAAGTAAAACTGACATTCGGTGAAAATGTTTTGGCGGAAACCAATAACTATCAATTGCACATTACTAACGAAGCCGATTTAAAAGGTTTACCTGATGGCGCTAAAGAAATGGCAGCAAGTTTGGCTAAATCGAAAAATTTAGAAGGTTGGGTTTTCACTTTAGATTTTCCAAGTTATTTGCCTTTTGTAACTTATGTTGAAAATCGTGAATTACGAAAAGAAATCGCAATCGCTGCAGGAAAAAAATCGTTTCAAGACAACAAATTCGATAATAAAGAAAACGTAAAACGAATTGTGGAATTACGTCACAAACGTGCTAATTTATTGGGATACCAATCGCATTCGCATTTTGTTTTGGAAGAACGAATGGCGCAAAATCCAGAAAAGGTACAATCGTTTTTGAATGATTTATTGGAAAAAGCTAAACCTGCGGCTCATAAAGAATTTGCTGAATTAACTGCTTTCGCGAAAGAAATAGACGGAATTGACCAATTAGAAAAATGGGATGGCGCTTATTATTCAGAAAAATTAAAACAAAAATTATTCAGTTTGGATGATGAGTTGTTGAAACCGTATTTCCAATTGGAAAATGTATTAAATGGCGCTTTCACAATTGCAGAAAAGTTATTCGGAATCACATTCAAAGAAGTTTTTGATATTGACAAATACCACGAAGATGTTCAAACTTTTGAAGTTTTAGATTTCGAAGGAAAATTAGTAGCTGTTTTCTATTCGGATTTCTTCCCAAGAAAAGGAAAACGAAATGGCGCTTGGATGACATCCTACAAACCACAATATATTAAGGACGGAATCAACGAACGACCACATGTTTCTATTGTGTGTAATTTCACTCCTCCTACCGAAACGAAACCATCGTTATTGACTTTCAACGAAGTAACGACTTTGTTTCACGAATTTGGGCACGCGTTACACGGCATGTTAGCCAATACAACGTATCCTAGTTTATCAGGAACTTCGGTGTATTGGGATTTTGTGGAATTACCAAGTCAAGTGATGGAAAACTGGTGTTACGAACCCGAAGCATTAGCTTTATTTGCCAAACATTACGAAACCGGTGAAATTATTCCGCAACAATATGTAGAAAAAATTAAAGAAAGTGCGAGTTTTCTAGAAGGAATGGCAACTTTGCGACAATTGAGTTTCGGAATTTTAGACATGACATATCATGGAAAATCGCAAACTATTGACGATGTAAAAGCTTTTGAAAAACAAGCAATGGAAGGCACAAGTTTATATCCAGATGTAGCCGAAAATTGTATGAGCACTTCGTTTTCGCATATTTTCCAAGGCGGATATTCTTCGGGATATTACAGCTACAAATGGGCGGAAGTTTTAGATGCCGATGCATTTGCTTATTTCCAAGAAAAAGGCATTTTTAACAAAGAAGTGGCAACTAAATTCAAAGACAACGTTCTTTCAAAAGGCGGCACCGAATTACCAATGGAATTGTATAAAAAATTCAGAGGTCAGGAACCGAAAGTAGAGGCTTTATTGAAGAGAGCTGGGTTGATTTAGATTATTGAAATTTTAGATATTTAGAAACCGAAACTAATCACTTCGGTTTCTTTTTGAAATAAACTTTCATTTTTTTTTGAAACTTTAAAAACTTTGTTGTACATTTGTCTCATGGAATTCAAAGAAGCAAAAAATAAATTCGTACAAACATGGGGAGCCTTAGGTTCTCAATGGGGCATTAACAAAACCATGGCGCAGATTCATGCGTTGTTGATGGTTTCTCACGAACCTGTTTCTATGGAAGACATTATGGAAGAATTACAAATTTCACGCGGTAATGCTTCGATGAATTTAAGAGCTTTAATGGATTGGGGAATTGTTTACAAGGAATATAAAGCGGGCGAAAGACGTGAATTTTTTACTGCTGAAAAAGATTTGGATGAATTAGCCGTAAAAATTTCAAGAGAGAGAAGCAAACGCGAAATCAAACCTGCATTGAAAGTTTTAAAAGAAGTTTCTTCTATAAAATCAGACAACACAGAAGCCGAAAAACATTTCGTAGATCAAACTACAAAATTATACGACTTCGTATTAAAAGCAGATAACGTTTTGGATAAAATCACCGAATACAAAGACAATTGGTTGGCAAAATTGGTTGTTAAAATAATGAAGTAAGAATAAAAAAAATTTAATCTAAACTTTCAATTATTTCTGAAAGTTTAAAATAATAGATAATATGAAATATTTAAGCTTTCAACTCAACATAATTCTAACTTCAGTTGCTTTAATTAGTACTATAGTAGCAAACATTATTGATTTTAAATTGAATAGTAGTATAGGATTATTAATTATTCTTGGATTTTATCAAGTTATCCTATCTTTTGTTTTAACTATTTATGCAATTGCATACAACAGGCTCTTGCTTATTTTCTAAATTTTTTATTGGTTTATTGTAACCTTGTTCTTTAAGTTTTTTATAGGTGATTTCTTCTATATGTGCCTTCTTATAGCTCTTTATAATTTATATCTAAACTATAGTAGTTTCTCAAATTCTAAATTTAATATCATAAAATCATGAGCTTCTTAACCGCAAAATGGAAAAACTTAGCATTATTCAATTATGAAATTGATGCTAAAATCTTAGAACAATACATTCCAAAAGGAACAGAGATAGATATTTGGAATGGCAAATGCTACATAAGTTTAGTTGGATTTATGTTCGAAGATGTAAAATTATTGGGATTAAAAATTCCGTTTCATATCAATTTTGAAGAAGTTAATTTGCGATTTTATGTCAAAAGGTTTGAAAATAATGAATGGAAACGCGGTGTTGTATTTATTAAAGAAATTGTCCCAAAACCAGCCCTAACAATTGTAGCAAACACAATCTACAAGGAACATTATCAAACATTACAAATGAATCACTCAATTTCAGAAAACAAACTAAAAAAGGTAGATTACGTTTATCAATGGAAAACAAAAAACAAATGTAATACCATTTTAGTTGAAACAGAAAAAAATCCTATTGAAATTGAAGTGAACTCAGAGGCTGAATTTATAACCGAGCATTATTTTGGTTACACGAAAGTAAACCAAGAAAAAACGTTTGAATATGAAGTTAAACATCCAAGATGGCAGCAATATAAAGTAACTAATCACTATTTAGATGTTGATTTCCAAAAAACTTATGGTAAAACGTTTGAATTTCTAAACAATCAAAAACCAATTTCGGTTATGCTTGCAGTTGGCTCTGAAATAAGTGTTGAAAATAAAAAACAAATAAAATCATGAACTATAACATCCCAAATTGGCTAATTATCACAAGTGGAATTGGTCAAATATTTACAGCATTAATTTACCCTTACATTCGTCATAAAGTTTTTGATTGGTATAACGATGTGAAACAACTAAAACCATTAAATCAAGAAATTGCAAAAACTTACGGAAGATATATACAAGGTTTAAATTTCTCTTTCGGATTAATTGCAATTGTATTTACTAATGATTTAAAAGAGCAATCTGCTTTGGCTGTAGCATTAACAGGATTAATTGCAGCATATTGGGTAGGAAAAGTAGCCACACAAATTGCTTATTATCCAATGTATGATATTCCCAAAAGAAAACTATTCAAAGTTGGAAGCTATTTTATGAATACGCTATTTGTGCTTTTTGCAGTGGTTAATACTTTGTTAGTAATCTACAATGTAATTGGGTTTTATAAAATTTAAAGACATGAAAACAAATTTCATACTAAAACATTGTTTAACCACAATATTGCTATCTCCATTTATTCATGATTTAAAGGAGTATTGGTTAAATGAATCAAACCCAATGTTTTCATACGGCCCAATTTACATTATCACTATTTTTTTTAGTTTTATATTTTCATCACCAACCCATATAATGTATGGAGTATTATCTATCTATTTAAAAGACAAGAATTTCAAAACTATTTATTTAAAATCTACTTTCATTATTTATTATTCTTTTGCAATACTAATTACTTTTTATTTTGTATTTGGACTTGAAGAGTTATCATTAACAATATCTTATGTAAGTGTTTCAATCATATCTGGTTTAATATTCAAATTAAAATAATGACACAAATAAAAGTAACAACAACAATCAACGCACCAATTGAAATCGTTTTCAATAATTCAAGAAATATAGACATCCATCAATATTCAGCAAGTAAAACAAATGAAAAAGCAATTGCTGGTATAACTTCAGGATTAATTAACAAAGGAGAAATGGTGACATGGAAAGGCAAACATTTTGGAATTTACATGCAACATCAAAGTATTATTTCTGAAATGGAATTTCCAAACTATTTCATTGACGAACAGTTAAAAGGAAATTTCAAAAGTTTCAAACACGAACATATTTTCAAACAAAAAGAAAACGAAACTATAATGACTGATATTTTAGAGTATGAAACTCCTTTTGTTTTTATTGGGAAACTCATGGATAAAATTATCTTGAAAAATCATTTAACAAATTTTATAATTTATCGAAATTCTATTTTAAAAGAAATATCAGAAAACCACCAACACCAACCACCACAAAATTGGAACACTTTCTACCCAAAATGAAGCGTAATATCTGGAACGGTTTTCATTGGCAAAATAGAGAAAAACAGCAATCGTTCCACAAACCAAGAGTTTGAAAAAAAGCGGTAAAAAATGATGATTATTGGTGTAAAAAAACTCTAAAATCAGTAGTAAAAGAAGTAATATATAACCCAATTTTTTTGTCAACTTCACGCCTATTTTCTGCGGAACAGTTTGTAAATGTGGATCGTCTAATTTAACATCTACAATTTCAAAAACCAAAACAAGAGAAAAGACCAACAAAAATCGTTGAATAGCCATTAACAGAACATCGTAAGAAAAAGAAATTTGTGCTTCTTGTAACGGCAACAATACAGTAACTCCTACCCAAGTAATGGCAACAATATAAATCTTAATTCCTTTCCAATTTCTTGCGTTTTGTTTGTTTGGAAAAAAAGGTAAGGTATACAACAAGGTTAATCCTAAAAAAACAAAAGCGCTCGTTTGGGTAACCCAACTCAATTGTAGAAAAAAATAAAAACAAGCAATTGAAGATAAAAAACTAATCAACACAATTCCTTTTAGTTCTTTTTTGATTTTATTTTTGTTTAACCTTGCTAGTGCATCATACTTCACAAAATTATACCCTACGACCGTACCAAAAAAAGCAAAGAAAGCAACCGATAAACCGCCGTCAATATTAGAAAAAAAATGCGTCATCGACACCAATGCAAAAGCCGATAATGCTACATGCAAACTACTATTGATATAAAAATCGATAATTTTCTTTAAAACAACCATTCAACAAAAATAAGCAATCTATTAATAAGACTCGATTTTAGTTGATAAAATCACAAAAAATCACATTTTAAAAACAAATTATTACAAGATTAATAATTACTTTTGTTGTCCAAAACAACACATTATAACACACATACACATTTTTAATAAATGAGAACAGATGCATTCGCTTTGAGACATTTAGGGCCACGTGAAAGTGACTTAAATCACATGTTTAAAACGGTTGGTGTAGAAACTTTAGACCAATTAATTTTCGAAACTATTCCAGATGATATTCGTTTAAAAAACGACTTAAATTTAGATGAACCAATGACGGAGTATGAGTATTTAGCTCACATTCAGGAATTAGGAAAGAAAAATAAAGTATTCAAATCTTACATTGGTTTAGGATATCACCCAGCGATAGTTCCGGCGGTTATTCAAAGAAATATTTTTGAAAACCCAGGATGGTACACCGCTTACACGCCTTATCAAGCAGAAATTGCACAAGGTCGTTTAGAAGCGATTTTAAATTTCCAAACTACGGTTATCGAATTAACAGGTATGGAAATTGCAAATGCTTCTTTATTAGATGAAGGAACAGCTGCCGCGGAAGCAATGGCGTTACTTTTTGATGTAAGAACTCGCGATCAAAAGAAAAATAACGTGAAGAAATTCTTCGTTTCGGAAGAAATTTTACCACAAACGTTATCGGTATTACAAACACGTTCTACTCCACTATATATTGAATTAGTAGTTGGAAATCATGAAACTTTCGATTTCTCAACGGATTTCTTCGGTGCCATTTTACAATATCCAGGAAAATATGGTCAAGTTTATGACTATGCAGGTTTTATTGCAAAAGCAGCAGAAAGCGAAATTAAAGTAGCAGTTGCTGCTGATATTTTATCGTTAGCAAAATTAACTTCTCCAGGTGAAATGGGAGCTGCAGTTGTTGTTGGAACTACACAACGTTTTGGAATTCCAATGGGTTATGGTGGTCCACACGCTGGATATTTTGCAACAAAAGAAGAATACAAACGTTCTATGCCAGGTCGTATCATTGGTGTTTCTATCGACACAAACGGAAACCGTGCATTACGTATGGCGTTAGGAACTCGAGAACAACATATTAAACGTGAAAAAGCAACTTCAAATATTTGTACTGCTCAAGTTCTATTGGCTGTTATGGCAGGAATGTACGCAGTTTTTCACGGACCAAAAGGTTTACAATATATTGCTGATAAAGTGCATGCTTCTGCGGTTACCACTGCTGACGCTTTAAATAAATTAGGGGTTTACCAAACCAATTCCGCTTTCTTCGATACGATTTTAGTAAAAGCTGATGCTGCTAAAGTTAAAGCAATTGCTGAAAAACACGAAGTAAACTTTTTCTATCCAGATGCTGAAACGATTTCGATTTCTTTTAACGAAACGACTTCTATAAATGATATCAACCAAATCATTGTGATTTTTGCTGAAGCTACTGGAAAAGACGCTTTTACAATAAGTCAATTAGGGAATGATACAATGGTTCCTGAGAACTTGGTAAGAAAATCAACTTTCTTGCAATATGATGTTTTCAACAACCATCATTCAGAGTCGCAATTGATGCGTTACATTAAAAAATTAGAACGTAAAGATTTATCGTTGAATCATTCTATGATTTCGTTAGGTTCTTGTACAATGAAATTAAATGCTGCTGCCGAAATGTTGCCTTTATCTATGGCAAATTGGAACAGTATTCACCCTTTTGCTCCAATTGAACAAGCGGAAGGTTATCAAATCATGTTGAAAAAATTAGAGCAACAATTGAATGTAGTAACTGGTTTTCAAGGAACTACGTTACAACCTAACTCTGGTGCTCAAGGTGAATATGCCGGTTTAATGGCCATTCGTGCTTACCATTTATCAAGAGGTGACAACCACAGAAATGTGTGTTTGATTCCAGCTTCAGCTCACGGAACCAATCCAGCTTCTGCTGCTATGGCGGGAATGGAAATCATCGTAACAAAAACCATGGAAAATGGAAATATCGATGTAGAAGATTTAAGAGCAAAAGCAATCTTACACAAAGATAAATTATCGGCTTTGATGGTTACTTATCCATCAACTCACGGAGTTTTTGAAAGTGCTATTATCGAAATCACGAATATCATCCATGAAAATGGAGGTTTAGTATATATGGATGGCGCTAATATGAATGCACAAGTAGGATTAACAAACCCGGCTACAATTGGCGCAGATGTATGTCACTTAAACTTACACAAAACATTTGCTATTCCTCATGGTGGTGGTGGACCTGGAGTTGGACCAATTTGCGTGAACGAAAAATTAGTTCCGTTTTTACCAACTAATCCTATTATTCCAACAGGAGGAAATCAAGCCATTACAGCTATTTCTTCTGCTCCTTATGGTTCGGCTTTAGTTTGCTTGATTTCTTATGGCTACATCACCATGTTAGGTGCTGAAGGTTTAACCAATGCTACTAAATATGCTATCTTAAATGCAAATTACATGAAAGCGCGTTTAGACGAACATTACCCAGTTTTATACTCTGGAGAAATGGGAAGAGCAGCTCACGAAATGATTTTAGATTGTAGAGCTTTTGAAGAAAAAGGAATCAAGGTAACGGATATTGCAAAACGTTTAATGGATTATGGTTTCCATGCGCCAACGGTTTCTTTCCCAGTAGCTGGAACATTAATGATTGAACCAACTGAATCGGAAGATTTAGCCGAATTAGATCGTTTTTGTGACGCGATGATTTCTATTCGTAAAGAAATTGAAGCTTCAAGTAAAGAAGATGCCAATAATATTTTAAGAAACGCTCCTCATACTTTAGCAATGGTTACAGCTAACGATTGGGTTTTCCCATACACAAGAGAACAAGCTGCTTATGCATTAGATTATATAGCGGAGAATAAATTTTGGCCAACAGTTCGTCGTATTGATGAAGCGTATGGAGATAGAAATTTAGTATGTTCTTGTGCACCAATTGAAGCGTATATGTAATTCAAAGTACAAAGTACAAAGTTGAAAATACAAAGTAATAAATCAAAAGGGCTCAAATTAAAAAATTTGAGCCTTTTTTAATAAATTATAAAATGAAAGACATTGAAAACAGAGAAGACATCCTTCTCATCATGCGAAAATTTTATGATAAACTTTTAGCGGATGATTCAATTAATTTTTTCTTTACGAAAGTCACTACAGTTGACCAACATCTGGAAGCGCATTTTGAAATTTTAGCAACTTTTTGGGAGCAATCGTTGTTTTTAAAAGGCGGTTACTTTAATAATATGTTTTCTATTCATAAAGAGGTTCATGAAAAACAGGCTTTTACAAAAGAACATTTTAAAACTTGGTTAACTCATTTCAATTCAACAATTGATGAACATTTCGAAGGAAAATATGCTGAACAAATGAAAACACAAGCTTTGAGTATGGCGACAATTATGCAGATTAAATTTTAATAAAAAAAGTGACTGACGCAAATCAATCACTTTGAAAAAATTATATGTAATTGACTTATTCCTTAATGATTTTTTGAGAACTAACTTTTCCTTCAGAAGTAATAAAAACAATATAAAAGCCAGGATTTAAATTGGATAAATTAACACTTCTCTCATTTCCTTTTTGCTCTAAAACTACTTTACCCGTAACATCAATAACTCGAATTATTTCTATATTTCTGTTTAAAGAATTTTCGATATAAAGAATTTCTTTAACAGGGTTTGGATAAATCATAAATGAATTATCATCTCCAAAACTAAAATTTGATAATGTTGCTTGCGATAATTTAACAATAAAAACATCATTCCCTGTTGTACTATTATTAGGGACAGTATTGTTTGCAAATGGGTTTAAAGCTATATTACCACTAGCAGAATAGCCTGTCATATAAACGTTATAATTATCATCTATAGAAAGACCCCAAGCATCTTCATTATCCATACTTCTTACACTTCCACCCCATTGGTAAAGACCGGTATCATCTAAACTTACAACAAAAGCATCTTTTCCTCCAAAAGCGCCAACATAAGCAGTTGAAGAAGCAGGATTTAAATAGACTTGACTTGTAAAAGTTCCACTAGCATAAACTTTTTCTGGCGTTCCTTTTACTGCAATACTAGTTCCTCTAACATCAGAACCAGTTGTTCCTCTAATCTGTTTTACCCAAACAAATGTTGAATTTGATGTATATTTCGCAATGAAACTATCTATAGAACCAATTCTATTAATCACATCTCCACCTCCGCTACCAGTTGTATTGAAGTCTCCTTGAGAACCTGAAAAATACCCTGTAACATAGATGTTATTATTCGCTGAAGCGACACCAAAAACAGCATCATTAGCAGAAGAACCTAATGACCGTGCCCAAGAAAAAGCACCATCAGAAGCGTTTAATACTTGAATAAAACCAGTTGTAGTTGAATTACTATTACTATATAGTAAATTACTTGCAGCTCCAGGATTAAAATCTACAGATGTCCCTACAAAAGTTCCTACTGTAACCACTTTATTATCATCAGTCAAAGCTAAGTTATAAGGTATTTCATCATAACCAGCACCAGTCGAATTAGACCAAATGATTTCTCCATTAGTATTATATTTTGCTACAAAGAAATCATAGTTTGTTCCAGCACCAGCTCGATTTAGGGTTGTAAAAGTGGAATTTAAACCACCTAGAGTTGCTGATGTAGTACTAAAAAAACCAGTTGTAAAAATATTACCCGAACTATCTGTAGTAAGCCCTAAAAAACCTTCTGTTCCACCTCCTGAAAGATCTAAAACCCATTCAAGTGTTCCAGTAGTATCAATTTTTAAAAGAAAACCATCATAACCACCATTACTAGCAAAACCACCATATCCAGTAAAGTTGACACTGTTCTGAAAACGTCCTCCAACATATATATTTCCTGTATTGTCAACAGCAATTCTTTGACCGAAATCTATTCCTGTACCTCCATAGGTTTTTACCCAACCAAAAGCACCTGTTGCATCTAATTTTAATATAAAAATATCTCTTCCACCTGTTGCAGTTGCTGTTTGATTTTGAGAGCCCGTTCCTGGATCAAAATCTACAGTACCTGAATATTCACCTGTTAAATATATGTTTCCTAACGCATCTGTAGCGTTATCATAAACATATAAATTTTGATTATTTCCAATCATTTTCCCCCACTCGTAGTTTGGTGTTTGAGAATGCATTTTTACACAAATAAAAATCGTGATAAATAGTACAATTTTTTTCATAAATTAAGTTATTTAAGATTGTTGTCAAAAATAATTTAACTTTATTGACTGCATAAATACCAACTTCTAAGTAGGCTTTTTAAACTTCTAAAGAGATTACATAAAAACGATTTCGAATCAATATTCTTTTAATTCAATTCACTAATAATTTTATTAAGCTCATCCTTTTTATCTTTAGAAACTGGAACAAGAAATTTATTTTCTAACTCAATGTATGTACCTTCCTTTTTAACTAATTTTTGCAAATATTGAAGATTTACTAAAAAAGAACGATGCGGTTTATAAAACATATCTTTATTTTCTAACAAATCTGTAAAATATTTCAAGGGCTTACTAATTAGTAATTTTTTATTATTTTTTAGATGAAAATGCGTATACATAGCATCTGCTTCTAACAGGAAAATATCTTCTAATTTTATGAAAAGCACACCGTCTTCAACGGGTAAAGCTAATTTATTAAACTTATCAGAGGTTAATGATTTTTTAAGTTCTAATAATCTTTGCTGAACTTGATTTTGTTCTAAAGCTTTTTTAGCTTTATCTATAGAATTAATTACTTTATTTGGACGAAGCGGTTTTAATAAATAATCAATAGCTGAAAATTCAAAAGCTTGAATTGCATATTCACTATAGGCTGTTGTAAAAATAATTTCGAAATGAACTTCTTCAATATTTATAAAATCAAACAATTGTAAACCAGAATGATTTGGCATTTCAATATCTAAAAAGACAATTTGAATATTTTCATTTTTTAAAACGTTAATTCCATCTAATAAATTTCCTGCTTCAAATATATTTGTAATACTAGATGCATATTCTTTTATGATTGTAGTAAGTAACGATCTTGCTTTCGATTCATCATCGATTATTAATATATTCATTTTGTCTCTATTTTAATATTGGAATTGTTACTGTTACTTTAGTTCCTAATGACTTATCATTATCATCATATAAATCTTCAATAATTAAACTAATCTTTGCTTGTATGTTTTGATTTAGTAGGTTTAACCTGTTTTGATTTGCCTGCGTAGCAAAAGATTTATGCCTTCTGTTTTTATTAATTAGTCCACTTTCTTTTCGACCTATTCCATTATCTAGAATTATACATTCTAAAACTTCGTTACTAATTTGAACAAATTCAATAAAAATATTTTTCTCTCCAGTTTTATGCAAAAGCCCGTGCTTAATTGCATTTTCAACAAACGGTTGCAATAAAAAAGAAGGTATTTCTATAGAATCTATAGGCAATTCTTTTTTGTGTTTAATTTTAAACTTAAAATCATCTTCAAACCTAATTTGTTCAAGCTTTAAATACAACTCTAACGTTTCAATTTCATCTCGAAGACTAATTGTATCTTCTTGACTATGTTGTAAATAACTACGCATTAAATCAGCAAAATCACCTAAATAATTTGATGCTAATTCTTTTTTATTTTGTAAAATAAATTCTTGTATACTATTTAACGCATTAAACATGAAATGAGGATTCATTTGAGATTTCAATGCTGTAAGCTTTGATTTATTAAGCTCTTGAATATATTTTTGCTTTTCAATCTCTTCGTTCTTTTTTTGCAATAAAAGTTGCAACCTTTTTTTATAAACATAAACAACAAGAAAAAAAATTGCAAGAAAAGTAAACACAATAAACTGCCATTTTTTCCAGAAAATAGTTGCAACCTCAAACTTAAAAGTTAATAACTCATCAGAAATCGTGTTACCTTCTTTCAGTCTAACTTTAAAAATATATTTTCCCGCCGGAAGCTTAGAATATTTAATAGAATTATTTATAAACGCAACCGTATTCCATTTTTCATCAAACCCTTCTAATTGATATTCATATTTTAAATTTTTTTTAGCTTTATATGTAACTGAAACAACTGAAAACTCTATATTATTTTCGTCAGAAGATAAAAATTGATTATTTGATATTTGTTTAAAGCCATTAACTAATACATTTTGAATTTTAATTTTTGGTAATTTTTTTGTGAATAATAACTCATCAAAATTGAATTTCTGAATGCCTTTTGAGGTAATTAAATAAATATCGTTATTCAAAACTTCAAAATCCGATATTGCATTCGAAAGCAAACCGTCAGACTTTGTAAAATTTTTAAATTTATTTGTCTTTAAATTATATTGTTGTAAGCCTTCATTTGTAGAAATATAAACATATTGTTTATCCTTTACTATTTTTAAGACCATATTAGAAAGTAAATTATTTGCTGTGGAAATTTTACTAACTAATTTTTCATTTTCGAAAATTAAAATGCCCACAGAAGTTGCAATCCAAATTTGATTATTAACTTCAATGATTGTTGAACTAAAAACTGGCTTATTATCTATTAAAATTTTTTGAAATTTATTGTCTTTTTTTATTTCCAATCCCGTTGAAGACCCCAACCATAAAGTATTACGTTTTTCATCATTAAAAAGACAATAGGTTCTAGTTTCATGACCTATTTTTTGTTCTTTTAAATTTTTATCTAAAAAAAACAATCCAGATCTAGTTACATAAAAAATGGAGTCAGAGTATTTATTTTGAAAAATATCATATTTATTAAAAGTATTACTACTTTTTTCATTTGTTAGATTTCCATCATATATTTTTTCATTAATAAAAAATAAATCTTTATTTGCCATATATTTTAAAGATTCAATTTTTTTTGACTTATCAATTTGAATAGAAATATTGTCATTTAAAAGTTTATAAACTTTTCCTTTAACACCCCCAAAAAAAAGTGTATTATCTTTTTTTGTTATTTTATTTAAATCATCTTTCGCTATTAAATCATCATTTGAATAATCTATAACATTTAAATTTGGTATTAAAACAATTCCTTTACCAAAAGTACAAAGCCAATAATTACCTTCATTATCTTCCAAATAAGACGAAACAAAATAATCCTTAAACAGTAATTTATTATTGAAAAAAGGTTTTCCTTTAAGATTAAAACAATACAATCCATTTTTTGAATTTGCCAACCAAATTAAATCATGATTTTTGGAAAGCAACGGCCTATAAGCCGCAGTTTTGTCATTTTCTACTTTATAAATCACATCCAATAAATTTCCAGATTTTTCTTCTAAAATGGCTTTTGGATATAAATTTGAAAAGTAAACTATTTCATTATTATATGTTATAAAAACATGATTTTGGGTTCCATTAATTTTATTTATTATTTGATTAGAAACCAACAAAGAATTATTAAAATAAGTATACTTCCTATTATCGTTCCAAAAATGGATTTTATTGTTTTTGTCTTTAGCTAATTTTTCAGAATTATTTGATTTAAAAGCGAAAATAACATCAAATTTATTTAGGTTTTTCGAATACTTTAAAAGACTTTTCGAAGATATTATTAGGCTATTATTATTATCAAATGCAAAATAAATAACACCTGAAATGAACTCTTCTGGTATTTGACAATATTGTTTTAATTCATTATTTTCTATATATAAAATTTGACCACTTAAATTATAACAATAAATTTTACCATTATTATCTTTGTCTAAACCAAAAAGAGATTGATCGTTTACAATACTTGATTTAACAGAAGTAAATGACAAACCATCATAATGAAACAAACCATTATTAGTGGAAAGCCAAACAGTATTATCAACATCTTGAATAATACTATAAATATTGACTCCTGCTAACTCTTCTTCTCCTATAATCGAATGAGAAGGTTGTTGAGCAAAAAGAAAACATGAGTATAATAAAATAAATATAAATTTCATTGTAACAAATATATGTTTATTTATAAAATCATAACTGTTATAACTTCTAAAAACTAATTTCTAACTGCTGAATAGAAACTTAAAAAAAAAATTAACAACAAACTAAAATTAATTATTAAAAATGAAGTATTATTTAATAAAATTAACATTATAACAATTTAAATAGCCTTTTTCATTTGTTTTCATATTTTTAAAAAAATAATTTATTATTTTAAGCATATTGAATAATTTATTAATAATTTCGTTAGACATATACAAATATCATGAATATTAAAATAACAGGGTCTGGAAGCTACATCCCTTCAATAAAAGTAACCAATTCTGATTTCTCTGAACATGTTTTTTTAAACGAGGATGGGTCTGCATTTAATTACCCAAATGATGTAATTGCGCAAAAATTTGTTGAAATTACAGGTATAGTTGAACGAAGATATGCTCAAGATAATCAAACCACATCACAAATTGCAACTATTGCGGCTCAAAAAGCTATAGAAGACGCTAATTTAGACCCAGAAACGCTAGATTATATAATATTTGCACATAATTTTGGCGATGTAAAAAAAGGAGCAATTCAAGGAGATATGCTTCCAAGCTTAGCTTCTAAAGTAAAATATAATTTAAGAATAAAAAATCCAAAATGTGTCGCTTATGATATGCTTTTTGGTTGCCCAGGCTGGGTTGAAAGCGTTATTCAAGCGCAAGCGTTTATAAAAGCTGGAATGGCTAAAAAATGTTTAGTCATTGGTGCCGAAACATTATCTAGAGTAGTGGACCCTCATGATAGAGATTCTATGATTTATTCTGACGGAGCTGGCGCAACCATTATTGAAGCTACTAATACCGAAGGTGGTATACTTTCTCATGCATCTGCATCTTATACTTATGATGAAGCAAACTTTTTATTTTTTGGAAAATCTTACAATCTAGATCATAACCCAGATGTTCGATATATAAAAATGCTTGGCAGAAAAATTTATGAATTTGCTTTATCAAATGTTCCAAAAGCAATGAAGGAATGTTTGGAAGCTGCAAATATCGATTTAAGCCAGGTTAAAAAAATATTAATCCATCAAGCTAATGAAAAAATGGATGAAGCTATTGTGAATAGATTCTATAAATTGTACAAAACTGCAACTCCTGAAGGAATAATGCCAATGAGTATTCATAAATTAGGAAATAGTAGTGTTGCTACAGTTCCTACTTTATATGATTTATTAATGAAAGGAGAAATCGAAGATCAATCACTAAATAAAGGCGATATAATTCTTTTTGCTTCTGTTGGAGCCGGAATGAATATTAACGCTATAGCCTATCAAATGTAAAAAAGTTGGAAGTTGGAAGTTGGAAGTTCAAAGAAAAAAGTAAATTTGTACACCAATTATTATTTTAATGTACGAAAAAACATATCCGAGTAAACGATTTAATATAACATTAGATTTTCTAAAAAAACATATTTCAACTAACGAAACTATTTTTGATTTAGGAGTTCCAAATCCTTTTTCAAAAATCATGGTAGATAATGGTTATACTGTTTTAAATACAAAAGGAGAAGATATTGACAACAATCCATCAGCACTTCAAAACGAAAACTATGATGTGTTTACTGCATTTGAAATTTTTGAACATTTACTAAATCCGTATACTGTTTTACAAAACGTAAAAGCTGACAAAATTCTTATTTCTATCCCTTTACGTTTATGGTTTTCTCCGGCGTATAGAAGCAAAACCGATATGTGGGACAGACATTATCATGAGTTTGAAGACTGGCAATTGGATTGGCTTTTAGAGAAAACAGGATTTAAAATTGTTGACCGAGTAAAATTCACACATCCTGTTAAAAAAATCGGTTTCAGACCTTTATTAAGATGGTTTACTCCTAGATATTATTTGGTTTATGCCGAAAGAGTGAAAAGTGATAAGTAAAAAGTGATAAGTCAAATGAAATACTACATTATCATTCCTGCTTATAATGAAGAAGCTTTTATGGCTTTGACTTTACAATCTTTAGTAGAACAAACCGTTTTACCAACAAAAATTGTAGTGGTGAATGATAATTCTACCGATACAACTCCGGAAATTGTTTCAGATTTTGCTTCTAAATATCGTTTCATTACTTTAGTTAATAAAAAATCCGATAACATTCATCTTCCTGGAAGTAAAGTTGTTCAGGCATTTCATGAAGGCGAAAAGCATATTGATGACAATTACGAAATAATTGTAAAAGTGGATGCTGATTTAATTTTTCCAAACAACTATTTCGAAACCATTATTAATCATTTTCAGACAGATGAACAAATTGGAATGGTTGGTGGTTTTTGCTACATCAAAAAAAATGAGGATTGGGTTTTAGAAAATCTAACCGATAAAGATCATGTTCGTGGAGCCTTAAAAGCCTATCGAAAAGCAACCTTTAAACAAATTGGTGGATTAAAACCGGCTATGGGTTGGGACACTGTAGATGAATTACTTTGTAAATTCTATAATTGGAAAGTTGTTACCGATGAAAGTTTACACGTAAAACACCTAAAACCAACTGGCGCAAGCTACAACAAAGCAGCTCGCTACAAACAAGGCGAAGCTTTTTACGCTTTAGGCTACGGATTTTTCATCACAGCTGTTGCCTCACTAAAATTAGCGATGCGAAAAGGAAAACCTTATTTATTTGTTGATTACATAAAAGGTTTTTGGAAAGCAAAAAGCCAAAACAAAACCATGTTGGTTACTCCTGAACAAGCAAAATTTGTAAGAAACTATCGCTGGAATAAGATTAAAGAAAAGTTATTTTAATAATCCCTAAATGAAAAATATCATCCTTTTTTCAATCCTTTTTTCAATAAATATTTTTTCTCAAAAAAAAATTACTATAGCATCAAAGATGAAAACTCCAATTACTGATGCTTTACTTATAATCGACAATACTCCTAGATACATATCGGATAGTTTAGGAAATGTGGAAATAAAATTTGAAGATTTAAAATCTAGTATTTCAATTAGACATTTAAATTTTGAACCAAAGACATTTGAAAACTGGATTAATCAAGATACTTTATTTTTAGAAGAAAAACTTGAAGAACTAGAGAATATTGAAATTATAGCTTCAAATAAAACTAAAAAGAAAACAGAAAAGCTATTTCCTAAAAGTTCAGCTAGAAATATTTTACCCGAAAATTTTGGAAAAAGCGGTTCTTTAAATAACAATATAGAGTTAGTGCTGTTTTTTCCAAATGAAAACTACAAAGGTAAAGTTATAAAAAAAGTATACGTACATACGAATGATTATAAGGTAATTGAAGATTTAAAAAACAAAAAATCAACCAAAAGAAAAGGCGCTAAAAACAGTCCAATAAAAGTAAATTTCTATTCCGTTGATTCTATATATTTTGTCCCAAAAGAAAAGATTTTTAAAGAAGACTTTATAATAGCAAGTCAAAATAATGAAAAATTTGCAATATTAGAACTGACATTTGATGAGGAATTTGAGTTCCCTTTAAATGGTGTATTTATATCGATAAAAAATCTATCTAAAGAAGAATATAACAATTTAGGTATCGATTTTCCACCTGGAATTAAGTTAATTGGAGTTTCAAAAGAAAACAAAATAATTCCTTACTTCCGATATTTACATCAAGGAGATGATGCATTATGGCAAAAATACCATTATTTAATTGAAAGAAACAACACTTATAAAGTTGGTATCGAATTTAAAAATTAATCCAATTTAAAAATTCATATTCATATTCAAACAAAATATAGTATTTTTACTGCATACAAGAATCTGAACAAAGAACACGATATAAAATGATGCTCATTCGCTACTTATCACAAATAGGAAAATATTTTATCATGTTGAAAGAAATCTTCAACAAGCCTACTAAATGGTCGGTAATGAAGCAATTAATACTTAAGGAAGTTGATGATTTAATCATTGGTTCATTAGGAATTGTTTCTTTTATTTCCTTTTTTGTTGGAGGTGTTGTTGCCATTCAAACTGCATTAAACTTAACAAATCCGTTAATACCTAAATTTTTAATTGGTTTTGCCACAAGACAATCGGTAATACTAGAGTTTGCCCCTACATTTATTTCTATTATTATGGCAGGGAAAATGGGATCATTTATTACATCAAGTATTGGAACCATGCGCGTTACAGAACAAATTGATGCTTTGGAAGTAATGGGTGTTAACTCGTTAAACTATTTGGTTTTTCCTAAAATAATTGCTTTACTTTTATATCCGTTTGTGATTGGATTAAGCATGTTTTTAGGTGTTTTTGGAGGCTGGATGGCAGCAGTTTATGGTGGTTTTACAACAAGTTTTGAATTTACTACCGGACTTCAAACCGAATTTATTCCGTTTCATATTGCATATGCTTTTATAAAAACAATTGTTTTTGCTTTACTACTAGCAACTATTCCTTCGTTTCACGGGTATTATATGAAAGGTGGAGCGTTAGAAGTTGGACAAGCAAGTACAGTTTCTTTTGTTTGGACCTCGGTTGTAATCATTTTAATGAATTTTATATTAACCCAACTCCTATTGAGCTAATGATTGAAGTAAAAAACATTATAAAAAAGTTTGGAGAACAAACCGTTTTAAAAGGAGTTTCTACTCGTTTTGAAGCCGGAATGACTAATCTTATCATTGGACAAAGTGGGTCTGGAAAAACCGTATTTTTAAAATCACTTTTAGGGCTTCATACTCCTGATAGTGGTACAATTTCATTTGATGGAAGAATTTATTCTGAACTTTCTAACGACGAAAAAAGAGCGCTAAGAACAGAAATTGGAATGGTTTTTCAAGGCAGTGCTTTATTTGATGGAATGACAGTTGAAGAAAATATAGGATTTCCATTAAAAATGTTTTCTAATAAGTCGCCTAAAGAAATTAAAGAACGTGTTGATTTTGTAATTGATAGAGTTCACTTAGTAAACGCACATCATAAACGTCCTTCTGAAATATCTGGTGGAATGCAAAAACGTGTTGCAATTGCTAGAGCTATTGTAAATAATCCGAAATATCTTTTTTGTGATGAGCCCAACTCAGGATTAGATCCAAAAACTGCTATTGTAATAGATAATTTAATTCAGGAAATTACAGCAGAATACAACATTACCACTGTTATTAATACACACGATATGAATTCGGTAATGGAAATTGGAGAGAAAATTGTTTTCTTAAAAAACGGCCTTTTAGAATGGGAAGGCAGCAATAAAGAAATCTTTAAAACCGATAACGAAGCTGTTACAGATTTTGTCTATTCATCTGAATTATTTAAACGAGTTAGAAAAATGTATTTAGAAGACGATATTAGTTAACTACAATTATTCTTTCATCTTTAAACTTTTTACGCAACCAATTTTGAAGTTTTTTATTTTCTTCCGTTTTCACTTTTGAATTAATATTATTTTTCCAAAAAATTCCGAAAGTTGGAATTGTATCTGTTTTTGAAAAATCTGTTGTAATTTTCTCAGAATAAGCAACACTTTCAACATCATCATGTAATGCTTTTATTTCTTCTGCTATTTCATTAAACTGAAATTGTTTTTCACTTTTTTGTTGTAGCTGATTTTTTAATTCAAAAATTTCTTTATCCTTGTCTAACAATTCTTGACTTTTTTTAACGATAAGTTGCTGATTCGATAAAAAGGAATTTTCAATTTCATTAATTTTAGAAATAGTTTCTAAATTTCCGGCATCCTGAAGTACTTTAAAATTGCAACTTTCATAACCAAAAGTTTTCATTTGAGATTTAAATTGTTGAATATCTGATTGTGAAATACTCTTACCTACAACTGCAAAGCTAATTTCTTTTTTATCAAAATCTTTATGAACATCTAAAATTAAAATTCCTTTTTCTGTTCTTAATTTACTGATTAAACCATCTGCTTTCTGATTGAAATCCGATTTTTTATATAGTTGATAAAACATATAAACACTTGGAACTAAAATAGCCAAAGCTAAAATAGATATAACTTGAGAAATTCTTTTTCTGCGTTGCGAATTTGCATATTCTTCATAAGGAAATTTAAGAAAACGAACTACAAGAAAAGTTGCCGATGCAATAAAAATGGTATTAATAGAAAACAGAAATAATGCGCCTCTAAAAAAATCCCACTTTGCCGTTGCTAAACCATAACCTGCCGTACAAAGAGGTGGCATTAAAGCTGTTGCAATTGCAACTCCAGCAATAGTGTTAATTGATTTATTTCTTCTACTTAAAGCAACTATTAAGGCCAATCCACCAGACAAGGCAATAATAACATCTCTAACGTCTGGAAATGTTCTTGCAAGCAATTCAGGTGTTTCATTTTGAAACATGGGAATACTAAAAAACAAAAAAGAAGTTAATAAACTTAGCACCACCATTACCCCAAAATTTTTAATTGATTTTTTCAGAAAATCAATATCATTAATTCCGAGTGAAAGTCCCATTCCAAGAATTGGCCCCATTAATGGTGAAATTAGCATAGCTCCAATAACAACTGCTGTAGAGCTCGTATTTAAACCTGTTGACGCCACAAGAATTGAAAAAATTAAAACCCAGGCGTTTTGCCCTTTCATGTCAACTCCGGCTTTAATATCTTCTATCGTTGCAGAACGATTCGTATCATGGGAAATATCAAAAGTCTCTTTAAGAAATAACTTAATATCACTTATTATTTTCCCAAATGAACTTTGATTAGAATTTTCCATTATTTATTTATTTTAGATACAATTTTCTTTATATCCTGTTCTTTATCTTTTGGATAAATTAACAAAACATTATCTCTATCTACTACAATATAATCATTTAACCCATCAATAACAACCAACTTTTTCCCATCTGTTCTAATGATGTTATTTGTTGCATTTTCTAAAAAAACAGAAGCGTTAATTACTGCGTTTTCTTGCGAATCTTTAGGCAATTTATCATACAGAGAACCCCAAGTTCCTAAATCATTCCAGTCGAAAGTTGCCGGTAAAACGTAAACATTTTGTGCTTTTTCTAAAATGGCATAATCCACTGAAATATTTTCTGCTAAAGGATAATTATCATGAATAAATGCGGCTTCGTTCTCAGTATTAAAAAAATTATACCCATTCATAAAATGAGCAAACATTTCAGGTTGAAATTCTTCATATGCTTCTAAAACCGATTTAGCACTCCAAACAAATATCCCTGCATTCCATAGAAAATTTCTACTCTGAATAAATTTTCTAGCAGTAGCATAATCAGGTTTTTCCTGGAATTGTTTCACTTTTTTTATTGGACGTGAATCTAATTTATCAAATTCAATATAACCGTAACCAGTGTTGGCAAATGTTGGTAAAATTCCTAATGTCATTAAATTATCTTCACGCTCACAAAAATCAAACGCATGTTGTAAGTTGGCACAAAACTGCACCTCATCTTCAATCCAATGATCAGATGGTGCTACAACCATTACAGCATTAGGGTTTTGTTTTTTAATTTTCAAAGAAGCATATAAAATACAAGGTGCTGTATTACGCATTGCAGGTTCTAAAATAATTTGTTCCTGTTTTACCATTGGCAATTGCTCCAAAACAATAGTATTATAAACTTCGTTTGTAAGAATTAAAATATTTTCTTTTGGAATTATTTGCGATAAACGAGTAAAGGTTTTTTGGATCAAAGTTTCACCCGTTCCTAACATATCATGAAATTGTTTAGGAAAATCGGTTGTGCTTACAGGCCAAAAACGAGATCCTACTCCACCAGCCATTAATATTGCGTAATAATTTTTGTTCATTTTATTGATTTATTGTAATAACTAATTTGGCAACAATTCTACTTCTGCATTAGGTTGAAACAAATACATACGTCCAGAACTGATTTCCATACATTCATAACGTTTCACACGTAATGCTATTTTCTTAAAAATTTTCCCATTGTGAATTCTAAAATGACTTCCCATCGGAATCTCAAAGATATAATTTTTATCGGTTTCTTTCTGATCAAATTGTTTTAAAGCAATAGCTAATTTAGCATCTGTATCGCTACTTGCCTTTGGATTTCTAAAATGCTTCGCCAATAATGGCAATAATTGATTTGGGAAAATTTCAGGGCGAATAAACGGCACCATTAGTCTCTGAAATGTATGTTTCCACTCTTCACCGTGCGGTTTTATATTTCGTCCAAATTTTTCAAAAGCTACCAAATGAGAAATTTCATGAATTAAAGTAATTAAGAATCGGTATTTATTTAAACTCGCATTTACCGTTATCAAATGAAATCCTTGGGCGTCTCTTCTATAATCACCATGACGCGTAATACGTTCATTAACAATTTTAAGATGCACATGATTTGCCTTGATTAATTCAAAACAATGATGAACCGCATGTTCAGGAAGATATTTTGATAAAACTTCACTCATTCTTTTCTGCTTTTTGAGCTTTTAGAATTTAATAATAACTTAGCATTTGTGCCTGAAACCACTTTTTTACCCGTTTTGGCTTCTAATTCTTTTCGAGCAACACTTGCAACATTTCCGCCTTGTTTTGCAACATTAATATTATCTTCGAATGAATCTGGTTTTACTGCTTTTGAAATATCTTTAGTTGAAGCTTCGGCCAACATATTTAAAATTAATTCCGTGTTGGTCATATTATCACGAAGATTTTCCTTTTTCAAACCTTTTAATACTTTATATTCTTTAGTGGTTTTTCCAGACCATGATTGTGTAATTATATCTGTTAAAAGTGCAAATTGTTGTCCTTCTTTAACACCTCTACTCTTCCATTCATCGGTTAATTCTTTCCGAATTTCAATACTTTTCAATCTTTGATTAATCCAGCTTTCAGAATATCCTAATTGCATGTATTGATTTAATGCTCTATCTATAGAAATTTCAGGATCTTGTAATTCATCTAAACGTTCGGCTGCAATTTGGGCCAACCATAGTTTAAATGGTTCTGCTTTTGGTGAAGGAATAGATTGAATTAAACGGAAAAGTTGTTCAGTATCAGCAACATCGGTTAATCGCATTTTACCGTCTGGAGCCTGCATTTTCAACTGTCCGATTTTATCGGACAGTTCACTTCCTTCTTTAATCAACTTCGATTTTAAATCACTCCAATACTTTCTTGGTCGATCACTATCTGTTAAAATTTCTATCACGTCAATAATAGAAACATACCACTTTTCTTGCTCTGCATCCCAAGCGGTTCTTACCTTTTTGTCTTCAAATAATTGAATGGCGCTTACTTTTGTCATGGTTTTATAATTTAAATGAAATACAATTTACGAAAAATTTATGGCGTTGACGATGAAACTTGCAATACTTTTCCGTTGTAATATTTATTCCCGGTTAAAGCAAAATTAAAAATATAATCTGCCATTTCTATGGCCGAGAGTGGCGCTTGATAGCCTGGAAAAGCTTCTTGTAACATTTCTGTATTTACTGCTCCAAGTGCTAAAACATTAAACGCAATTCCTTGTGCTGCATATTCTTCGGCTAATAATTCAGAAAGAGTAATTACTGCTCCTTTGCTAGAAGAATAAGCCGCTAATCCCGGAAACTTCATACTTCCTTGAATACCACCCATTGAACTTATGGTTACTACATGACTTCCTTTCTCCATGAAAGGAATACAAATTTTTGTTAACTCGGCAACAGCAAAAACATTTACTTTATAAACTTGTTCAAAATCAGAAAATGTAAGTTGTTCAAATGGCTTACTGATTAATAAACCGGCATTATTAATTAAAACATCTACTTTGTTTTGCCAAGAATTTTTAACAAATTGAGTTATTTTATCTAATTCATCAGAATTTGAAAGATCAATTGACAAACACGTAATCTTTGAATTTTCAATTAACTCTTTAGGTGTTTTTCGGGAAATGGCTAACACATGGTGACCGGCATTGGCAAACTGCAACGCTAATTCAAATCCTATACCGCGTGAAGTTCCTGTGATGATGATGTTTTTATTTTTCATTTAATTTAATTTCTTTTGAAGGCGCATTAATCATTTTTTCTAAAACGGGAATTGTTTTTGAAATTACTGTTGTCATATGTTTTGTATCCATTAGTTCAAATTCATCATCAGGTTGGTGATAAAATTCAAAATTTTCAAAATCAAAAGTAGATACTGTTTGTGCAGGCACTTCAAATTCAGTAAAAAACGGATAATTATCAGACGCTCTAAATAACATATATTTAGTTTCAATTGGCAAATAACCAACTAATTTTTCACCTGCATATTCGTTTATTTTTGACGCCATATTGGTTTTTCCAAAACCTGTTAAATAGAAATCCATGTCTCTATTTTTCATTGGAACACCAATCATTTCAATGTTAAACATAAAATACAAATCCATGTTTTGTTCTTTCAATTTTGCTGCCAAATGTTTTGAACCTAAAAGTCCTTTTTCCTCTGCAGAAAAGAAAACAAAAAGCACACTTCGTTTATTTGACTTAGCTTTTGCAAAGTATTTTGCCACTTCAGTTACAGCTGTTGTTCCAGATGCATTGTCATTTGCACCATTTCCTATATCATCTCCATTAACTGCCGCAATTTTACCAATATGATCATAATGAGCTCCTATGATTACAAACTCGTTTTTTAATTTTAAATCTGTTCCTTCAATATAACCTACAACATTGTATGAGGTTTTATCATAGTTTGACAATGTGTCGCGATAGGTTTTAAAATAAGGCTTGATCCTACTCTCTTTCAATAGATTTTCAAGAAAAATAGATGCTTTTTCAATCCCTTCACTGCCCGTATCTCTTCCTTCAAGCTCATCGGAAGTTAAATAAGAAAGAGTTTTGATAACATTTTCTTCAGCAACTTTATAATTTGCATTTGAAATATGCTTTGAAGCAACATTGGTTTGTGCTTGTAATGAAAATCCAACAAAAGAAATTATGATAAAGATTTTTTTCATACCATTTAGTTTTAAGTAAAAATAAAAAAATCCCGATTAATAATCAGGATTTTAATATATTCTTATCATTTTTTCTTAGCATCTTTAATAATCCAATCTAATTCTGGATCATTATTTTCTATTATTTGATCAATTGAAGGAATTATAGGTATATCCGGAAAAATTCCTCTCCCAAATTCCGATGTTTTGTTTACAGGTTTTATATCTTGAAGACCAATCCTAAACAACAACTTCGAATTAGGAAGTTGCAATAACGGCATGGTACCCGCAACAGTTCCATTATATGCGCCACCCGTTTCTTCCCCTACAAACAAAGCTCGATTAGCGTTCTTTAAATTTGAAGACAATATGCATGACGCTGAAAAACTCCCTCCATTAGTAATTACATATAACCTACCGTCAAAACGATTTGATTTAGGTTCTGTAACTTTTTCTTCTTTGCTTTTTAAATAAAAATTTCCTTGTTGGTCTTTTTTTACAGCTAAAATATTTTTAACTAAAAAAGGAAGAACAACTGGCGAAAAAACCACAAGAGCTAATTTTGGAAATGATCTTAACTTATTTGTAGCGACTGCAGTTCTAGTTGTAACTCTAACCGTATCTATAAACACAAAAGGCTCTGAACTTAAGTAACTATATAAATTGTGAATTTCAGCTAAACTTCCACCGCCATTATATCGTAAATCTAAAACTAATGTTTTTACACCTTTGCTTTTTATTTCGTTAAAAATACTATCATATGCTTTTTTGTGACGCGTATGTTTAAACCCTTTTATTTTTAAAACAGCTATTGTAGAATCAGATGGAACATAGGTTAAATTTCGGGTAAACTCATTTGTAGTTTTATCGTATAAAAAAAGTTTGTTTCTTAATGCAATTTTCTTTCTTTCAATAGTCTTTGCTTTTTTTTCTTCTTTTGTTAAATTAACAACAATTGGTTTTGCAGTTTCTTTTTCAATGGAATCTTTATTTTTTAATCCTGCTCTCGTTATGGTTCTCTTATAAATACTGTCTTTATAACTAAACACTACTTGAACACTATCTTTTATTGGCTTTTCTAACAAAAGATATGTTGGAAGCCTACTAGAAAAAGCATATGGAAAAAATGTTTTATTTAATCCGTCAGAAGTATATGTTTTACTATATTTTTCGTACAGTTGTTTAGGTTCTATTTCTTCTATACTAATAATTTTAGAACCTTTTTTTACTAATGTATCTTTTGTATAATTCTTTAACAAATAAAGATTATCATCTTGATATCTAAAAACCATTAATGATAAAGGATGAGCACCTCTTTTGCTTAAGGCTTTTAGCTCCTTTTTTTCCATTTTTTTATTTAATGGAAAAATACCCATATGACCTTGACGCACTGAAGCAATTACTGGACTTAAAGCAAAAAAGAATTCATTTGGAGTTAATGGTGAAACAATTGAAGCTCTTAAACTATCAAATTTTTTACTCAAATTTTCTTTTGAAATATATAAGTCCAATGATGGATGTAATTTATTCAGTTTATATTCAACATAATCGATGTCTTTTTGCAAATCGCTTACTGCAATTTTAGAATCGACATGGGAATTATACTTTTGTACAGAAGTACAATTTAAATTTAAAAAAAATAGACAACAAACACTAAAACAGATAATAAATTTTAGCTTCATAAATAGTGATTTAGATTTGGTTATAAAAAAATCCCGACGTTAATCGGGATTCTAAAAGTATCTATTTTTTTTGGAATTATGCTAACATTGTAACCGGATTTTCCATAAACGATTTAAACGTTTGTAAGAATTGAGCTCCTGTAGCACCATCTACTGTTCTGTGATCGCAAGCTAAAGTTACAACCATTGTATTCCCTACAACAATTTGTCCTTTTTTAACTACTGGCTTTTCTATAATAGCACCAACAGATAAAATAGCTGAATTAGGCTGATTAATAATTGATGTAAACGATTGTATTCCGAACATTCCTAAGTTAGAAATAGTAAAAGTACTTCCTTCCATTTCCGAAGGTTGAATTTTTTTAGATTTTGCTTTTCCAGCTAAATCTTTTACGCTAGCGCCAATTTGAGTTAAACTCATTTGGTCTGTAAATTTCAACACTGGAACCATTAATCCGTCTTCAACAGCTACTGCTACTCCAATATTCACATGGTGATTGATAACCATTGCATCTTCTCTCCATTGTGAATTTACTTGTGGATGTTTTTTCAATGCCATCGCACTCGCTTTGATTACCATATCATTGAAAGAAACTTTCGTGTCTGGTAATCCGTTGATCATATTTCTTGATGCAATTGCATTATCCATATCTAACTCAATCGTTAAATAATAATGCGGTGCTGTAAATTTAGATTCTGATAAACGTCTCGCAATGGTTTTACGCATTTGCGAATTTTTAATTTCTTCCTGGAAAATTTCTCCTGCCGGAACAAAAGGCTTAACAGCAGCAACTGTATTTGTTGCTTGCTCAATAGCTTGAGCAGGAGTTGCAACTGAAGATGGAGAAAAATTCTCAACATCACTCTTTACAATTCTTCCATTTTCACCTGAACCTTTAACTTGAGACAAATTGATTCCTTTATCTTGAGCAATTTTTTTAGCTAGAGGCGATGCGAAAATTCTACCAGTATTGTTTGTGTTTTCTATTTGATTATTTGTTGTTTCTGTTTGAGAAACTACTTTTTCTTCTGCTTTTGACTCCGAAGTTTCGGAATCAACAACTGCACCCACTTTGTAATTAGCCGCAATCCCCGAAACGTCAGTTCCTGCAGGTCCTAATATTGCTAAAATGGTATCAACTGGAGCCGAATCACCTTCTTGAACGCCGATATATAATAAAGTACCTGCATTAAAAGATTCGAATTCCATTGTAGCTTTATCTGTTTCAATTTCAGCTAAAATATCACCTTCATTTACAGCATCTCCTACTTTTTTCAACCAAGTAGCTACAGTTCCTGTTGTCATGGTATCACTCAAACGAGGCATTGTAACAACTTTTACACCAGCTGGCATTTCAACTGCGCTCGATGTGACAGATTTAGTTTCTTGAACTACTTTTTCTTCTTTAGTTTCAGTGGCATTTCCTCCACTTAACAAAGCTGAAATATCTTCACCAGCAGCACCAATGATCGCTAATAAAGAATCAACCGGAGCCGACTGTCCTTCTTGAATTCCGATATGAAGTAAAACACCATCATAAAAAGCTTCAAATTCCATTGTTGCTTTATCCGTTTCAATTTCGGCAAGAATATCTCCTGTTTTAATTGTATCACCCACTTTTTTTAACCAAGAAGCTACAACACCTTCTGTCATAGTATCACTCAAACGGGGCATAGTTATAATTTGTGCCATAGTTTTTATAATTTATGAGGTATAAATGGATAATTTTCTTGTTCGTATACTACATCGTATAGTTGATTTACTTCTGGGAATGGAGATTCTTCAGCGAATTTTTCACATTCAGCAACTAAATCAGCTACTCTTTTATCGATTACTTCGATTTCAGTTTCAGTAGCATAATTATTTTCTTTAATAATATCTAAAACCTGAGTAATTGGATCAATTTTTCTATATTCTTCCACTTCATCTTTAGTTCTATACAACTGAGCATCAGACATTGAGTGACCTCTATATCTATATGTTTTCATTTCTAAGAATGTTGGTCCGTCTCCACGGCGTGCTCTTTCTATAGCTTCATGCATAGCCTCAGCAACTTTAATTGGATTCATTCCGTCAACTGGTCCACAAGGCATTTCGTACCCTAAACCAAGTTTCCAAATATCTGTATGATTTGCCGTTCTTTCTACAGAAGTTCCCATTGCATATCCATTATTTTCAACAATAAATACAACTGGTAATTTCCATAACATAGCCATATTAAATGCTTCATGTAAAGAACCTTGACGCGCAGCACCATCTCCAAAATAAGTCAAGGTAACTCCACCAGTTTCAAAATACTTATCAGCAAAAGCAATACCAGCACCTACTGGAATTTGAGCTCCAACGATACCATGACCACCGTAAAATCCGTGTTCTTTAGAAAAAATATGCATTGATCCACCCATTCCTTTTGAAGTACCTGTAACTTTTCCGTACAATTCTGCCATAACTTTCTTTGGGTCTACACCCATTCCAATTGGCTGAACGTGGTTACGATATGCGGTAATCATTTTATCTTTAGACAAGTCCATAGCATGTAAAGCTCCAGCTAAAACAGCTTCTTGACCATTATAAAGGTGCAAAAATCCTCTAACTTTTTGTTGGATATAAACAGCTGCAAGTTTATCTTCAAACTTTCTCCAAAATAGCATATCTTCATACCACTTTAGGTAAACTTCTCTTGTAATTGGTTTCATTTTAGTTTGTTTTTTTAATACAATTGGATTGTAAAAGACAAAATTAGTGTTTTACAAATTTTACGAACAGCAAAAATACTACATAGAACCTGATTGAAAAAATTATATTCTACGATTTTTGTATTTTTTATAACAAATTTAATAAAAAAAGTTACGAAATCGTTATAGATGATTCTTATCAAAAACAAAAGGCAACAAATTCTTTAACGAATCTGATTTGTAAATTTCACCTACTGCACCCATAAAGAAAATTTCAATAGGGATATCTTGTTTAAATTCGTATTCTGCAATTACCTGACGACAGCTTCCACATGGAGGAATTGGCTCAGTTAATTCTCTATCTTGAGGAGAAGCAGTAATAAACATTTTTACAATTTTTGCATCAGGATAAGTTGAACCAGCATAAAAAATAGCAACTCTTTCTGCACACAATCCAGATGGATAAGCAGCATTTTCTTGATTTGAACCTTGCACTATAATGCCATTATCTAAAAGAATAGCAGCACCAACTGTAAACTTTGAATAAGGAGCATAGGCTTTGCTTCGGGCTTCGAAGGCTTGATTTTTTAAATCTAATTCTACTTGCGAAAGTTCATCTACAGTAAGAATAGAAATAACAGAATTTATGTTAATTTGCTTCATATATTGAGGAAAAAAAATCCAAATTCTAAAAGAAGAATTTGGATATTAATATAGTTTATTTATTTAAATTAAAGTTCATCGTAATTATCACCGAAATTAAATGTTAAAGAAAAACGCAACGTATTTTCTAATGGATTTCTCACTTTTGAAGCCGAGAACAAATAAGACACATCAATCTTAACCACATTGTATTTAAAACCTGCACCTAGCGTAAAAAACTTTCTTGCTCCTTTAACTTCACTTTCATGAAAATATCCCAAACGAAGCGCAAATGAATCTTGGTACCAATATTCTGCTCCTAAAGCCCAAGTAAATTCTTTTAGTTCTTCTGAAATTCCATCCGGAGCATCGTTAAACGATTTAAAAATACCGCTTGTCCAACTTGTTTTTCTGTAATCTGCTAAAGCCTGAGAATAAGCATCATCTGCAACTTGTTGTTCAGCAGGATCTATTGACCCACTATTATCTGAATCTACCGCCTCTACTACTGCTGGAGGAGTAGGGACTAGTAACTTAGTGATCTCTGCAGTAACACCTATTTTATTGTATTCATCAAAAATAAAATCAAACCCAGCTCCTAAACGCATATTTGCTGGTAAAAAGTTATTATTTAAATCATCGTTATCATAACTGATTTTTGGACCTAAATTCTGAAAATTAAATCCAGCTCTCCATCTACCGTTAAAATCGTCATACGCCATTTCTTCAGATTGATAATATCCTGCAACATCAACAGCGAATGTAGTTGCCGCAGAAACATCATTATTTACATCTGGCACTCTTAATGCAGAACGTATAAATCTACCTCCAACAGCCATAGAAAAACGCTCACTTAATTTTAGCGAATACGAACCATCTAATGCTAATTCATTTGGATTAACTGTTCTAACAGCTTCATTTGGATCAGCCGTTTGTCTTAATTCAATATCTCCTAAACCAAAAAAACGTAAAGAACCTGCAAAAGCACTTCTTTCGTTTATTCTATTATAATACGTTAGTTGACCTAACGAAATATCATTTGCAATACTTGATAAATAAGGTGTATAACTCACCGAAAAACCTTGCTTTTGAAGTGAAAAAGCAAATTTAGCAGGGTTATATTGTTGCGAAAAAGCATCTGCAGAAGTAGCTACTCCCATATCTCCCATACCAGCAGAACGTGCATCGGCAGCAATTAATAAGAAAGGAACTCCAGTTGTTATTACTCTATTTTCTTGCGATCTAACATTTTGACTTACAGTAAACAAGATTAATAATATAGCAATTTTTTTCATTTTATTCATAGAAATTAATTTGACAAATATAGTATTTTATTATAGTATTACAAGTTTCTCGTATTTTTCAACCGACTTTCCTGTTGTGGTTGACCGGACTTTTATTTTATAAACATAAACCCCTTTTCCAATCTTATCTCCAAAATCATCTCTTCCATCCCAAGTTATTTCTCTGCAAAGAAATCCTTCAGTTGTTACTTGCTGGTTTATTGTTTTTACTAACTTACCAGATACAGTTAAAATTTGAACTTGAACATCTAAAGGCTCAAAAGGCATGTTGTGATTGAACCAAAATTCAGTATAACTCACAAACGGATTAGGATAATTTAATATTTTTTCAATTCGCAAACCTTCATCAGAGCAAATTGCATTAAATTGAATTTCGGCTGTAACTAAATTATTATAAACATCCCAAGCTTTAAACAAAATAGTATGAAGTCCTGCCGTTAAATCTCGAAACGGAAATCTTACAAACCCTTTTGTATAATCATCATTCTCGGTTTCATAATACTCGTTTAGCACATAAGGATTAGATTCGTCTCCGTCTAAAATAGCAACAATATCGTGACCAATTCCACTCGCTGTATTAATACCATTTTCATCCTCTAAAAAAGCTAACAATATGGGTGAACAATTTGTAATTCCTCCCGAAACAAAACCTTCATCGTTCATATGCAATCTGACCGTTGGAGGATTTGTATCACTTACTGCATTTACGTTAACTCCTCCAATTTGGATTGATCTATCATACCCTGTTTGATTATCTAAATTAGGAATATCGCGTTTTGCATAAAAACTTATTTTGCCATTACCAACAGGTATTCTAATATCTTGTGGCACTACAAAGCTAAATTCAAACAAACCATTTACTACGGATGCATTACCTCTAAATACGGTTTCACCTAAAGTTGTAAAATTCATTACTATTAAACCACTAGAATTAGTAACACCATTATTACCTAAAGTAGCGCGATTGATATCTTTATCAAATATTTGAACCGCTAAATCGCCATTGTATCCAGACAGCAGAACATCATTTTCATCTCTAACTTCTCCCGTAATTTTGGTTAGACTTAAAGCTTGTAAAACAGGCAATGGCTGATTTACAGGAACATCATTTACTTTTGTAAGAACTACTTTTGGTCTTGGAATTGCCAATTTTAATGCTGGATCGCCAATGTAAAAAACCACTCTCCTATTATCAGATCCCGTGCTTAACTTTGTTAATCGTAATGCTTCTGCAATTGTAGGATAATTAGTAGAACCAAACGCATACAAATCTTCACTTAATAAATTATTCATCACAAAACCCGTTGTAACTCCAATTTGTCTCGTTGTGGCAATTAAACCAATTGCTCCTCCTTTACTATTCCAATACATATATTCTCCACCTGTAAAACGATTTGGATCATCAAAGCGAGTAAATTCACAAGTTATTGTAATAAAAAGTGGATATCTATATCGGTTGGTTAAGTTTTGAGCATCTAATTTTTCAAACAAACGCTCTCTTGCTAGCGATTCTTCATTACCATGTCCAAAATAATTAAAAACTAAAGCCCCAAGTTCTAAAGCATCTAAAAAATCTTTTTTGGCTTCAGGATAACGTTCTCCACCGGCTGCAACTTGTTGTAAATACGAATCGGAATGTATTTTTTTTACATTAACAAACGGTTTTTGAGTTGTTAAAGTGTTGGCTAAATTATCTAATCCAAACTGAAGTGTTGCATCTGTTTCATTATCAGCATCATCAGAGTAAATTACATAATTATTTCGCCATCTTCCGTACGATTTTTCATCATGATACTCAATTACCTTATCTACCATTTCGTTAGCTTGACTAACTGTGGAAACCAACATTCTACCAACTGCAATATCAATTCCATCAAAACTACCTAACATTTGTCCCTCTCCATCGTCCATTAATCCAAAAAAATCGTCAGACATAAAGGAAGAATACAACGAAAAATTAGAAATATTATTTATCTCAGAAGCTAAAGGATTAAAACCGTGAAAAACAGGAACAATATTCGTATTATTAAATAATCGGTTTTTATAATCGTAAGACGCATCTCCAAAAAGATTTACATATTTAACTCTTTTATCTGAAGCAGAAGCATTCCAATAAACGTATTTTATAAAATTACGAATTGCCGCAACATCTTGTTTACCAGATGCAAATTCATGATAGATCTTTTCTAACGTAACAACACGAACACTTAATCCCGAATTATTTCTATGAAAATCAGCCAATCGTTCCGCTTGTGTTGATAAAAAATCAGGTGTAATAATTAGATAATCAACATCTTGAAAATTACCTTGAACATCTTTAAAAACGGTTCCCTTCAAATTTTGATTAACAACCACAGCATTTGATTCACGCAATGGCGCAAAAGTATCAGACAAGTCAACAGAAACATATTTTTTTGCAGTTCCGAGATCAACTTTAAAACTAAAATTAGCACCGGTTGTATTCTCGTATGCAGTTACATTGTATAAATCAGTTACATCCCAAACTTGAGAAATTCCAGAAGCATTAGAAATTGCATATTCTCCTACTCCAATATTGAGTTGTTCCTGATTATTAAAAAATAAAAATTGTTTTGAAAATCCAGCTAAATTTCGTTTTACACTTAATTTAATAAAATCTAAATATCCATTTGAACTTGGAACACCACCATTATTATACGTTAAAGTAACAGAAATATTTGATGAAGAAGCATTAAAAGAAGAATTCAAGGCTGACTCATAACCTTCAATACCACTACCAGAAGTAAGTTGCGGAAAATTCAAAGTTCCTAAATCTATGGCATTTGCTTTTATATTGAAAGACGAACTACCAAAAGACTTAGAGGCCGTATTTACCTTAATTTGCACCGGAACCGAAGTATCAAGATTAGGAATCGAAAAATCAAAAGTTTGTAACTCATCAATATTAAACTGCTCACCAAACCATCTTCGACCTACTTTTCCGGGATTAACTAAATCATTTTCATAATAAATTATGTCGTCAAATTGATTAAATGTTAAAGTTGCCGAATTAACCGGTTGTTGTGCTTGTTCTATTCTTTTACCAGCAACACCTAATGAAGTAACATAATAATAAGACTTATCGGCAAACAAGTTAACGCTTGTTAAACTCTCTTCATTCCATTTATCTACACCTTCGGCATAAAACAATATATAATCACTATTATCAAAAACACCGTCGTCTTCTCCAATAAATTGAATTGCATTTTCCTCTAAATCATCAGGATAGGGTATAGAATTATTCAAAGGCAACATTCTACCTCCGTTACCATAAATTTTAATATTTCTAGGATCTACATTTACATTAAAACCCAAGCCTTGAAGAAAAGATTTAGAAATCTTGTATACACCCGATTTTTCCACATAAAAACGATACCAATCACCCGTTGTTAGCACAGAATTTGAAATAGACTGAACTACATTTTGATTTGGAATTCTATTAGTAACGCTATTTTGAAAAGAATAAGAAAAAGAAATCACTTTTTTATAAATAGCACCCTCTTTTATAATAGGATTCAAAACAAGAACACCAAAATAATCTTCTCTAGCATTTACAACCTCTAAAGAAGCTTGAATACTATTAGGAATCAAATCCTTATTCAAATCATAAAGTTCTGAAACAGAAATATTCTGATACACTACATTTGTAATTTGCAAAGTAGCTGGATTAGATGAAGCGGAAACTGGAATAATTTTTCTAAATTGAATTTTTTTTAATGGAATATCAATATTATAAAAATCCATATCAAATTGCGGCACTTTAAATGATAATTCACCTGAATTAAAATCTAAATTTGAATTCCAATTAATAGAAATAGAATTCGAATCCTGTGAGTAAACAAAGGAAACAACAAATAACAGTAATAGAAGAATAGTCTTTTTCATTAGCTATAAAACGTGTTAAACACATATATATTACAAAGAGAGAAAAATATTTTATTTTATTCTAATTTTTTACAATAAAACTTAAGATAAAACGTTGTAAGAGAAAAGATTTTAACATAAGATTAATTTTTTTTTACAAAAATTTAAAAACATGTTGCATTTTAATTCATTATTATTATCTTGCGACACGAAATTTATTACCTACTAAAGTATGAAAATTAAGAAAATTATGGCTTTAAAAGTGCTATTAGTATTAGCACTAGCATTAGGCTTTACAGGTTGTAGCAAGAAAGGAAGCACGAAAGGCGGATCTACAGCTACAGGATGGAAAATCAATGACAAAAAAGGTGGATTCCAGTTTAACGACAAGTTTAAACAACAAGAAACACCTCCTGGAATGATTTCTATCGAAGGTGGTACTTTTACTATGGGAAAAGTGCAAGATGATGTAATGCACGACTGGAACAACTCTCCAAATCAACAACACGTTCAGTCTTTCTTCATGGATGAAACAGAAGTTACAAACAAAATGTATTCTGAATACTTATTTTGGGTAAAAACTGTTTTCCCTCCAACTGAAGAAAATTACAAACACATTTATAATGGTGCGATTCCTGATACTTTGGTATGGAGAAATCGTTTAGGTTATAATGAAACCATGACTAACAACTACTTAAGACACCCTGCTTATGCTGATTACCCAGTAGTAGGAGTTAATTGGATTCAAGCAGTTGAATTTAGCAAATGGAGAACTGACCGTGTAAATGAGAACATCTTAGAACGCGAAGGTTACCTTAAAAAAGATAACAAAATTAAATTAGGTACTGATGTTAGTGCCGAAAACTCATTTAGTACTGAAACTTATATCAACACTCCATCAAAAGCATTTGGTGGTAATGAAGAAGTTGTATTGAAAAAAGAAATGGGTGGTGGTAGAAGACCGGCTGCAGATACTGCTAAAAACGTTTATGCTCAAAGAAGTTCTGGTTTAATTTTACCAGAATACAGATTACCAACAGAAGCTGAATGGGAATATGCTGCAACAGCATTAGTTGGAAACAGAGAATACAACATTTACAAAGGACAAAAGAAATATCCTTGGAGTGGTCAATACACTCGTTCTTCTAAAAGACAATATAGAGGCGACCAATTAGCCAACTTTAAACAAGGAAAAGGAGATTACGGCGGAATCGCAGGATGGCCTGATGACGGAGCTGACATTACAAATAAAGTGAAAGCATACGCACCAAATGATTTTGGATTATACGATATGGCTGGAAACGTAGCAGAATGGGTTCAAGACGTTTACAGACCTATGGTTGATGATGAAGCAAATGACTTTAACTATTTTAGAGGTAACGTTTATACTAAAAATAAAATCGGTGAAGACGGTGTTGTTGAATTAGTAACTTCTGACAATATTACTTATGATACTTTAAGTAATGGTAGAATTATGGCTAGAAATTTCCCTGGTCAAATTGCACAAGTTCCAGTTGACGAAAACGAAACTTATTTAAGAACTCAATTTTCAACTTCTGACAATATTAACTACAGAGATGGTGATAGACAATCTACACGTTTCTATAAGTTTAATGATTCTGAAGAAGGTGAATCTGGAGGAGATGAAAAAAGAATGTACGAAGCTCCTAAACACTCTATTACAGCTGATAGTTTAGGTAAAATGGTGAAGAAATTTGACAAATCTGACAAAAGAACGACTTTAGTTGACGACAACGTAAGAGTTTACAAAGGTGGTTCATGGAGAGATAGAGCATATTGGTTAGATCCAGCTTCTAGAAGATTCTTCCCTCAAGATATGGCTACTGACTACATCGGATTTAGATGTGCAATGTCTAAAGTAGGTCCTAAGTCTAATAAAAAGACTCCTAGAGGAAATCCTAAGAAATAATTTTCATACAAAATACTTTAAGAAGCCCTTTCGATTGAAAGGGCTTTTTTTTATCTTCGTTTCGTATTAAAAAACCAAATATGACATCAATAGAAACTTTACATACATTATTTTTAAATTGTTCAAGTGTTTCAACAGATACTAGAAAAATAGAAAAAAACAGCCTTTTTGTAGCGCTAAAGGGAGATAATTTTGATGCCAATACATTTTCTAAAGAAGCACTTGAAAAAGGCGCTAAATATGTTGTAATTGACAATTCTAACTTCTACATAGATGAAAGAACTCTTTTAGTAGAAGATTCACTTATAGCATTACAAGAATTAGCAAAGTTTCATAGAAAACATTTAGGACTTACAATAATTGGATTAACAGGAAGTAACGGTAAAACCACCACAAAAGAACTCATTCATGCCGTATTATTAAAAAAATATAATACACTAGCAACAATTGGTAATTTAAACAATCATATTGGTGTTCCATTAACTTTATTACGATTCACAAAAGATACAGAAATTGGAATTGTAGAAATGGGTGCAAATCATCAAAAAGAAATTGAATTCTTATGTGAAATTGCACAACCTGATTTTGGATATATAACTAATTTTGGAAAAGCGCATTTGGAAGGCTTTGGTGGAGTTGAAGGAGTTATTAAAGGAAAAAGTGAACTATACAACTATATAAAAAACAACAACAAAACAGTTTTCATAAACGCAGACGATCCATTACAAAAAGAAAAATCAAATAACCTTACCACATACAGTTTTTCAATAAATGAAACTGAAGCAGATGTTACGATTTCTAAAGTTGTAGCAAATCCGATGGTCCAAATTTCATTTAATGACGAAACCATTAATTCTCATTTAATAGGAATTTACAATGCAAACAATATTAATGCTGCGATTACAATTGGTCATTATTTTAAAATTTCAGATAAATTAATAAAGGAGGCAATTGAAAATTACATTCCCGAAAACAATCGATCACAATTAATTGAAAAAAATGGGAATAAGATTATTTTAGACGCATACAATGCAAATCCAAGCAGCATGCAAGCAGCTATAACCAACTTCATCCAATTAGAAGACAGTTCAAAAATTGCAATTCTTGGCGATATGTTTGAACTAGGAGAAGAAAGCCTTTCAGAACACAAAAAAATTATAGAATTATTGGTGAATGAAAATAAAATAACAACTTATTTTATTGGTAAAGATTTTTACGCAAATAAAGTAAATCATTCTCATTTGAAATTTTTTGAAAATTTTGAAATTTTATCAGATTTTTTAAAAAACAACCCACCAACCAACAGCTTGTTATTAATTAAAGGCTCAAGAGGGATGGCTTTAGAAAAAACACTACAAATAATTTAAAATAAAAAAATCCTACATTTCTGTAGGATTTAATTTTTGTGGGCGATATTGATTTAACTTCAAATCAAACATTAGATTTTTTGGAATTATTTCTTGAAAAAATTGAATAAAAAAAACAAGTACTAAATTTATTAGCTGTTTTTTGATTTTGTATTATTTACAATGTGATATTGAATTAACTTCAAATCAACTACTTTTATTAAAATAATTTTCTTTGAAAAAAACACAATTTTTAAATAATTAGCTTAATTTTAATTATTTTCGTTAAAATTTTAATCTTAAATTTATGAAAAAACTTTCTATTATAATACCTTGTTATAATGAAGAAAAAACAATTATTCAATTACTGTTAAAAATTAAGAATATAAATTTACTACAAAATATTAACAAAGAGATTTTAATAATAAATGATTGCTCAACAGATGATTCCAAAAAATTTATAAAAAAATTTATTGCGAAACACCCGGAACTTAGTGTGAAATATTTCGAAAATGAAAAAAACATTGGAAAAGGAGCATCCATCCATATTGGAATTGAGAATGCTACTGGGGATATTATTATAATTCAAGATGCTGATTTAGAATATGACCCTCAAGAGTATAATATTTTATTAAAACCAATATTAGATGGATTTGCAGATGTTGTTTATGGCTCAAGATTTATTGGGAGCAAACCACATCGAATTTTATTTTTTTGGCATACCATTGGAAATAAATTTCTAACATTTTTATCAAATATGATGACTAATCTTAATTTGACAGATATGGAAACTTGCTATAAAATGTTTACTTCATCAGTAATTAAAAACGTTACTTTAAAAGAAAAAAAATTTGGTTTTGAACCAGAAGTTACTGCAAAAATTGTTAGGCTTCAAAATATAAGAATATATGAAGTAGGGATTTCTTATTATGGAAGAACTTATGCTGATGGTAAGAAAATAGGATGGAAAGACGGTATTTATGCAATTTACTGCATTTTTAAATATGGCCTTTTTAAAGCAAGCTGATGTTATGAATAAGAAGAACAAGAAAAATATTTCAAATAGTAATACAATATCTTATAAAGACAACAACGTTATTACAAAAAAAATGCTTTGGTTTTTAGGCATTATATCATTTTTAATATATGTTAATACTTTAAATCATGGATTTGTTCTTGATGATATAGCAGTAATTGAACAAAATAGATTTGTAAAAAAAGGTTTTGCTGGTATTTCAGAACTATTCTCGACTTTTTATTGGCAAGGATATTGGGACTTAAATGCTGGTTTATATAGACCTATGTCATTAGTTTTTTTTGCAATTGAATGGCAATTATTACCAAACAATCCGAGCATACATCATTTTTTTAATGTTTTTTATTATAGTTTAAGTATTATACTTTTATTTAAAACATTGTCATATTATTTAAAAGACTATTCTATTTGGATAACTTTTTTCATTGTATTATTATTTACCGTTCACCCCATTCATACAGAAGTGGTTGCGAACATTAAGAGTAGAGACGAGATTTTTTGTTTTCTGTTTTTTATTAGTAGCATATATTTTCTTTTTATAAAAGAAAAAAAGCAATATCAAATTTTAGGTATAATATCATATCTATTTTGTTTATTATCCAAAGAAGCAGGAATTTTATTTTTACCAATTCTATTATTTCTATTTTGGTTTAAGTATAGAAAAACATTTTTTTTAAAAACTATTCCGATTATAAGTGTGAGTGTTTTTTGGATTATTTTACATAATTATATAATTTTGAATTCTCCATATAAAAGAATTCAATATACATATCTAGATAATTCTCTTTTTGGCTGTGATGTTATTTCATCTAAAATAGCAACTGGATTTTCAATATTGACGAGATATATTATAAACTCTATTTATCCTAATAATTTGAGTTATGATTATTCTTTTAATCAATTTCCTTGCACATCAATAGATTCTTATTCATTTATATTTAGCATGTTGCTATTTGGAATTTTACTCTATTTATTTTATTTTTTTAGAACAAGAAATAAAATTGTTAGTTTTGGGATACTATTTTTTTTAATTACAATTTTTATTGCAAGCAATATTGTTTTTTTAATAGGCACTACAATGGGAGACAGGCTATTATATTCTCCTGTTTTAGGAATTATTATTGCTGTTGTTTTTATGCTATTTTATTTTTCAAATATTAGTGAAGTAGAAAAATTTTATCACCCATCAATTTATTTTTTATCTTTCATAGCTTTATTATTTTCATTTAATACATTTAATAGAAATAAAGTTTGGAAATCGAATGACACTTTGTTTAATGAGGATTTATCTAATGCTCCAAATAGTGCACGTGTTAATTTTAATCATGCGACTGTATTTTTTAATCAATTATCATCTGATACCGAACTCCAAAAAAAACAGTTACCTTTTGTTATTGATGCATATAAAAAGGTACTTTCAATTGATAATAATGATAAAGGTACTTTAATAAATTTAGGTGTTTGTTATTATAAGTTAAAAGACTACAAAATGTCTATATATTATACAAAACGTGCTTTAGGATTGAACAAGAATGATTATGCCTTACAATCTAATTTAGCAGATGCGTATTTTAGAAACAACGATTTAAATGAAGCTATTAATATTTATAAAATGCTAATTGATAACAATTATAGTCAAGAAAATACATATAATTATTTTGGAGTGGCTTTATTTAATAAAAAGGATTATGATAAATCAATAGCAGTTTTTAAAGAAGGTATTAATAAAAATTCTAATTCTGTTGAGTTATGGCTAAATTTAGGAAATGCTTTAGCTGCCTCAGGAAATTTTAACAAAGCTATAAATGCGTTTGAAAAAGCAAATGCGTTAAATCCAAATGATAAAAACACATTAAAATTTTTAGTTATGATATATCAACAAATTGGAAATACAGAAAAAGCAAATTACTATTATTCAGAATTTATTAAAAATTAATTTGTAAAAACATACAAATAGTCTATCAAAGTTTCAAATTTAGAAATTACAGCTATTTTGAATAAAACTAACTGTATTAAGTTAATTATAAAATTTGATTGAAAATTTAATTTAAAATGTTTAACTAGCTAAAAATGAAATTAATTGGTTAAATATTTAAATTTGATATATACCGAATTTCCAAAGTCCTAATTTCTGCAAACGAAATGCAAAAGAAACTCTTATAACTCCTAATCCATATTTAACACTACGCTTAAAGTTGATACTACTTGCTTCAGAAAAGTATTTTGTTGGGCACGTGATTTCGCCAATAGCAAAATTTGCATATGTCATTTGTGCTAACAATTCATTATCAAATATAAAATCATCTGAATTTTTATGATAAGGAATCTCTTCCAAAGCTTTCTTACTATAAGCACGGTATCCAGAATGGTATTCACTTAATTTTTGGCCTATTAAGATATTTTGAAATAAGGTCAAAAAACGATTTGCAATGTATTTATACAATGGCATACCACCTTTCAAAGCCCCTTTTCCTAAAATTCTTGACCCCATCATTACATCAAATAAGCCATTTGCAATAGGGTAACTCATTGCCTCCAATAATAAAGGTGTATATTGATAATCAGGATGAAGCATAACAACAATATCAGCACCTTGAGCTAATGCAATATCATAACAAGTTTTTTGATTTCCCCCATAACCTTTATTTTTCTCATGTTTGATTACTATCTCAATTCCTAATTCTCTAGCAATTTCAGCCGTGTTATCAGTAGAAAAATCATCCACTAAAATTACTTGATCTACAATCGTAAATGGGATTTCATTATAGGTTTGCTGAAGCGTTTTTTCGGCATTATATGCTGGCATTACAACAATTATTTTTTTATTATTAATCATAATTCTATAACTTAATTCGGAAAAATTTTTTTTCTACACCACAACTTAAATATGCTAAAGCTAATTCATTCTTAACTTGTAGATTTGTCGAATCTTTTAAATATTTTTCTTCTAATTTATAGATAGCTCCAGCAGCATTCATGCCTCCTAATGCGTTTTGGTTATCTGGTTGTAAAACTAAACACTTTGAAAATGCATCAAAACTTAAATTAAATTGTGCCGTCATGAAATATGCTCCTGCTAAATCATTCCATACTTTAGCATCATTAGAATTCATTTTAGAAGCTACAAATAATGGATAAACTGATCTTTCATATTGTTTTTTTGCTCCAAAATTTAAGCCCTGATTATAAAAAACATATGAATTTCTTTTTAAGAAATTATTTGACCCATCCAATAATTCAGCTGCTTTCACCCAATCATCTCCAGCTTGTTTTAATAAATTTAATCTAAAGTAACATAAACCACGATTCTCAAAAGCAACAATATAGTTGGGATGAATTGTAATTGCCTTACTTAAATACATAATAGCTTTTTTAACTCATTATTAAATCCAATGCTATCAAAGTTCTTTTTTGTATTATTCAAAATATTGTTTGCATAAGCTCTATTATATATTTCGGTACCAGCATTATTATTTAAAAGTGCACTTTTTTCTATGGTTTTAACATCAGCAATTGAAAGAGTGTAATCTGATTTCCAATCACTATTTCTTTGGAAAGTTTTAATTGCAAATAAACATAACACGATTCCTGAAATAGAAAAAACTATACTATTTAGCTTTTTATGAGAAATTTTATTTTTTACGTACAGTATTTCGATGACTAATGCTATAAATAAACAGAATCCAAAAGAAGAATGAAAAATCAATCGTTCTCCCATTGTAGCACCTAAATTAAAAAAGAAATTATTAATTAAAAGTAAAAATCCTACAAAAATAAAAAGAGGAAAAGCTAATGTAGAACGCTTTTTGTACCAATAAACTAATCCAGTTAACATTAATAAATATATGGTTGCACCAAAAATGAATTTCCAATTTGAAATATGTATATAATCAAAATGACTAAAAGAGTAATCAGAAGATAAATATAAAGGGAATATTAAAACTCTTATGTATTCTAATATAATTGCTGTTTTTGTTGCAAAAGTTTCTTCTGCACTTGCATATAAATAAGGATAATTTAATACATCTATAAATCCTCTAACCGAAATGTTAGTGGTTAATTTGAATCGAATAAAAATAAATCCTATTAGAACAACACCTAATAACCAAAACCCCTTATTGAAAACTTTTGAAAAAGGAATTTTTAAAACTGTTAACCAGCCTATAACAATAATAATAGGTAAAATTATTGCGTATTCTTTTGACAATAATGCTAAAATGAAGAATAATAACATTTTAAACAAATCAGACCTTTTATTATCTAAAGCAAACTTAAAACTAAAATAGAGTGTCAAGACAATAAATAAAAGAGACATAATTTCGTCACGGCTCTTAATATTTGCTACTACCTCAGTATGAACTGGAAGAACTGCAAAAATCATGACTGTAAGTAAAGCTAAAAAACGTCTTTCTTTGAAAAAAAATGTAATTAGTAACAAATGTATGCTGATTAAACAAATTGCATAAAAAAACAATTGTACAAAGTGTCTAACTGATGCTATGCTTTTATTTGACTCATAAATAGATTCTTTAATCTTATCAACTCTTATAAGCTGTTTTGATATAATGTTATTTGGTTTAGTTGGGTCATTTTGCATTTGCTTCAGAGAATCAGAAGCTGCCCTATAATCATTAGATAAAGTTTTACCAAAAATTGATTGCTCTATTGCAAAAGTAACTATAGACAGGGGTCTATATCTTCCCCCAGATAAAGGTATTTCTGCTCCAGTCATATCTAAATACCCTTGAAATGCATCGGTACTCATAATTGCTGGAATTCCAGATATTCCCTCTTGTACATTTAAATTTTGAATAATAATAATATTGTCATCTAATGCATATTCGTTGTAAATTGTATTCCAATTTAGTGCATAACTGACCAATAAAATTAATAAAACAGGTATGCGGTTTGATTTCCAGTAGTTAATCATAGTTATTGTATTTATTTCAAAGATATTTTTTTTAAAGAATACTTATAATCTTACTTAAAAAATATTTTATAAAATTATTGGAAATAATTATTAAAGAAACATAGTTGGTTTATTATGTGTTTTTGTATGGTAAATAATTAATTAAGGCGTTCCTCGTTTCTCGATTATTGAAAGTTCGGTTCTCGAAAAGTGATATTTATTCTTCCATTTTTATATTTGGAATTTCTAAGTAAACTATGAGAATATTTTGTTTGACAATAAGCTCCCATAATAAGCAAACTGCCATCTGCTAAATCTAAGTTATATACTTTATTATTTATTTTATCTTTAAAGCTAAACTCTCGTTCTTCTCCTAAACTTATAGAAGGTAAAATCGTGTTATAACCTGATGTTTCTTGATCACTATGATATGGAGCGAAATAATTTCCATCAGGATAATAAAGACACATAGCAAGTTCAAATTCTTTATTTAAAAAGCGTTCAACTTTTTCTTTTAATTTATTCATTGGTCCATCCCATTTAAAGCATTTTCCGTGAATTTCTTCTGGGTGACTATTTTGCTTGATTAGATTTTCAGATGCAAATAAAATTTTAAAACTATCGGTTTTAATCAATTTACCTCCAGCTTGAATAATTAAACGAGATTGATCTAATTTGTACTTATTAATCAATATGGAATAAATTTCTTTAGCTTCTTCATTATTTAAAAAATCACTTATATAATTAGCAGTACAATTTAAAGGTAGTTCCATCTGTAATTTTATTTAATAGTATTTAAAGTTTATTTCTAATGAATTACGGTATTAATCTTCAATTAGTTCTTAAATATATTTAAAAAATTGAATTAACTTTAATTTAAAAGTTACACTTTTATAATTTTAACTTAAAAACTTTTTATGTTTTACCTAAAAAATAGATAAAAGCAATAATGTACAATTATATCAAAATATTTCATATTCAAGTTTTGGTTCATTACTAACTTTATATCGAGTTTTAATAATAATTGAATCTTTTAAATTATCAGAAATTTCTTTGATTATTAATGGAACAGTCAAGCCGCTCTCATTTATTCTGATTTTTTCATCTTTAAACACTTGTATCTCAGTAAGAATAACAAGTTGACTACATTCTTTAAGTTTTTCTTTTGAGATTACAGTTTCCTTTTGAGAGAATACGGCTCCTTTTGTTGAATGATTTTCTATTTTGAGATCAGTAAAAAAAGATTGTTTGCTGAGTTCAAATATTTTTTTTTCTTTCTGGAAATTTTTTATTTGCAATTCTTCAGATGAAATTTCTAATTTTTTTAGTCCTAAAAATATTTCAATTTTTTCAGGAATAAAAATCGAATTTAAATTTGCTTGTTGCATCAAATTTAAAAATATTGAAAATTGTTGTTCTTTTGCTAAAGCATTTTGCATCGTTTCACTGATGATAATATCCGGTATTTCATCAGTCAATTGGTATTTTGTAGCATCTTCGTTTAACATCTGTATATCGTAGTGTTCCAAACACAATTCTGATATTACAGTTTGTAAAATTTCAAAGGTTAAAGGATTTACTTCTATTAACGTATATTTAATTTTTCGTTTAGGATATCTAAGAATTATTGGAAGTAATAATGTTGCAAAAGGCCCAGTACCTGCATAGAGAACATGAATTGATTCTTTTTCATTTAGTTTTTCTATTATAGCTTGGTTTATTCCTCTAATAAACTGTCTCGTCCTGATTATATCGTCAATGCAATTTGCTGCCCATAAAGCACCTAATGCTTTACCATTATCAAAAAAAATATCACTGCGTCCATTTTCAGTATCCAACTCTTGGCCACTTATTCTATTTAAAAGATTCTTATATTCTTTTGATGCATTTATTAATTTTAAATAATCAATATTATCCTCAAAATATTCTGAAGTTACACGAATTAATTCTGTTTGTTTATCCATTTATTGAATTCTATTTATATTTTTTTAGGAAAATTCATCTTTTATAAAATTTGAAAGTAAACTATATTGATTATTGTTTTCGAAATTATAAAAAAAATAGTTTATAATTTTCTAAACGGAATCGTAAATAATTTCTTTTAATTTATTATGTTTAGATGAGTTTTTTTTATTCTTTTTCATCTACTTTATTATAAAACCAACATAGCAATTAAATTAGTTTTATTTATTTCAAAATTATTTTCAAATCAATTAATAAAAGATAGTAAATCAGATTTTAAAAGTATAGTTTTGGAAATTTTATTTTTTAAAATAAATTGGAAGATTATAAAATTACCAATATATTTACATTATTCAAAGTTATTTTTGATTTATTTACTAAAATTAAATAGTCTATTTTTAAATATTTTATATGAATCATTTAAAAAAGCCATTAGACATTAATAATAGCACCTCAATTTAATTAAGAAAATTAAGAAAGCAAAAAAGTCTTTTTAAAACATGGTGGCTACATACTATAAAAGATGAAAAAACCTATATATATAATTGGCACAGGACTATCTCACAACGGTTCTGCAGTATTATTGAAAGATGGTCATATATGTGTTGCTGTTGAAAAAGAACGTTTAAGTAGAATTAAGCATGATGGAGGCAATGATACATTAGCTATACAATACTGTTTAGAAGCGGAAGGAATTGAATTAAAAGATGTTAGTTTAGTTGTACAAAGTGCAAATTTTGACATTCCAAATAGAGAACGATTTAAAGGGAAAAGAATTTTTTCTGAAGAGAATAATATTAAAATAATTACAATTTCACATCATATTGCACATGCTTATAGTGCTGTAGGAATCTCTCCTTTTTCTGAGTGTGCAGTTATTGTTATTGACGGCTGTGGAAGTCCATTAAATCAATACTTAGAATTACACCCAGATCAACTTTCAAATATTGATTCAATTTTTATTAATGAAACTCAAATGCTGTGTGAAAAAGATAGTTTTTATCATTTTTATGACAACAAATTAAATCCACTTTTTAAAGATTTTAGCAAAATGGAGGAATTAACAAATGAATATATAGAAATGCCTACAACAAAGCATTCTATTGGAGGATTTTATGCTGCTATTAGTAAGTATATCTTTGGAGATATTGAAGACGTTGGTAAATTGATGGGACTTGCTCCTTATGGCAAATCTAATAAATTTAATTTTGAAGCTTTTGAGTTTGTTTCTGAATGTTTGTTTGTAAAAGATGAATGGAAAAATAATTTTACCAATCCATCAAAAGGCTACGATTATTTTATGGAGCATTTCTCTTATTATGCCGATGTAGCCAAATGGGCTCAAGAACAGGTAGAAAAAGCAGTGTTAAGTTGTATAAATTTTCGATTAAAAAAATTCCCACATAAAAATTTATGCTATAGTGGAGGTGTAGCACTTAATGCAGTTGCAAATTCAAAATTGCAAGATTCATTACCCAATCACAATATTTTTTTCGAACCTGCAGCAGGTGATAATGGTTTAGCTATAGGTTGTGCATTTTATGGTTGGATATCATATTTGAAAATGCCAAAATTACCACATGATGGAAATACTTGTTTTGGAAGGAAATACATTCAAGAAGAAATAGATGAAGTAGTAAACAGTGAAAGGAATAAAGATTTAAAAAAAAAGATGTATTTTAATGAACAAGAATTAATTAAGTATTGTGCCGAAAAATTAAATAGTGGAAAAACTGTAGCATGGTTTCAGTCGGGTTGTGAATTTGGTCCCAGATCTCTTGGCAGGAGAAGTATACTTGCGCATCCCGGCATTGAAAACATGAAAAATCATATTAATAATAATATAAAATTCAGAGAAGATTTTCGTCCTTTTGCTCCCGCAGTTTTAAATGATAAAGTTAATGATTACTTTGAAGTTGGCAGAGAAAGTCCTTACATGATATTAGTTGATAAAACTCGCTCTAAATATACAAAACAACTTGTTAATGTTACACATTGTGATGGCTCAGCTCGAGTTCAAACTGTAAATGACAAATGGAATTCAAAATTCTCAAAATTAATTGCTGAATTCTACAAATATAGTGGCATTGCAGTATTACTTAATACTAGTTTTAATAAAAAAGGAATGCCTATAGTTGAGACGCCATTTGAAGCCATTGAATTATTTAAAGAAACAGCCCTAGATATATTAGTTATAGAAAATACGGTAATCGAAAAACAAACTATTGTTTTTTAATTTGTTTGTTCGGGTGTAAAAGAATTATTTTTTTAAATTATTGATTAATTCTTTTGCTATTGGTAAAATCATTCTCTCTAATTCAGAAATTATAAGTTTTTTTTGATTTTCAGTAATAATAGGAATGGGCTTAGTAAACTGATTAATTTTAGCTTCTTTAAGAAAGATATTATCTGTCCAATCATTTCTAATTCCATCAATAACAAGATGTATACGATCAGTTTGTCCTCCATTTTTTACAGAGTGCAAAAAATTAGCATTTAAATACCAACACTCACCTTCGTTCATAATTAACCTTTTGTTATCTAAAATAAAGATAACATCTGAATTCGTAATTATTGGAATATGTAATCGAAATGCACCATCTTCATAACCTAAACAATGATCTGTATGTGGTTTAATTTCTGCTCCTGCACCAAGATTTAATAATCGAACAGCTGTTTTTTGAAATAAAAAACTATCAATAATTTCTTTAATATAATTACAATAATCTAAAACATCGCTGGCTATAAAATCCTCTTTAATGCATGAAAAAGCATTAATATTAGTAGAAGAGCCGCCGTTAGACATTAGTGCAATAGAAGTCCATTTCCCACTATAATCATTAGTATTGTAGTGGTCTATCCATTTATTTTTTAATAATTTATTGGTTTCAATTTTTAATTGTTCTTTATCAAAAACAAATGGGAATTTAATTGAACGTACTAATTTATCCATAATTTAATCTCTTATCCATTTTTGCATTACCGGAAAAGCTTCTTTATTTTCTAAATTAGCTTTGATGTCTCCTAATGTTAATCCAGCCCATTCTAAAAAAGGTAAGCCAATATAGTTTGCATTGGTAAAATTTGAAATGAACCATTCTGAATTTCCTTTATAACCATTAGAATGAAATACAAAAGAGGGGTCTAGGTTTAGATAAGTAAGTGCCGCATAAGACCATAATATTGCAGCAATTTCTTCACCCTGTGTAGGCCATTTTCCATTATTAAGATTTCTTTCTATTTGTTTTCTACTTTTACTGTCGGTAACAGCCAAATGGCCTGCTTCATGAAGCAAATCGCCTGGATTTTCTAATTTTTCAAAATCTACATAAATACAATTTGAACCTAATGCAAGACCGGGCAAAAAAGTGGTTGAATCTAATTGTTTTTCGATAATTTGTATTCCAATATTTTTTAAAAAAAGTAATACTTTTTCTATTTCAGAGTTGTTGTTTTTTTTATTAGACATAATTATTAAGAATTAATAATGCAACAAATATCTTATTTTTTTATATTTTTTTCAGAAATTAATATGTTTTTTTATTTTTTTTTAATAAATTTGTTTTAAACGTTAAACATAAGAATATGTCAACAGATCCATTTATAGGTGAAATTAAAATTTTTGGTTTCAATTTTGCACCAAGGAATTATCAAACATGCAGTGGTCAAATTCTAGCTATATCACAAAATACGGCATTATTTTCATTGCTAGGTACTACATATGGAGGTGATGGCAGGACAACTTTTGCTCTTCCTGATTTAAGAGGAAGGGTGGCGAAAAATCAAGGACAAGGACCTGGTCTTGCTAATTATACTATGGGTCAAAGCGCAGGAAGTGCATCAGTAACATTACTAACATCAAACTTGCCTTCTCACAATCATCCAGCGAATGGAATAACTGCACATCTTCCTGTTGCTAATGGTGTTGGTAATTCCAATTCACCTACAGGTAATTATCTAGCTCAAGCTCCTGTAGACATGTATTCTACTGCTGCTACTGTAGGTGAAACCTATGGAAGTGCATTGCCTGCTACTGGCGCAACAGGAATAGCAGGGTCATCAACTCCTTTCAATATAGAAAATCCTTATCTTGTAGTTAATTATTGTATTGCTTTATTAGGGATTTTTCCAAGTAGAAATTAATAACTTAAAACAAGAAAGATGGCAACAGATCCATTTATAGGTGAAATTAAAATATTCGGATTTAATTTTCCTCCAAGAGATTTTGCAGCATGCAGTGGTCAACTTTTATCTATATCACAAAATACGGCATTATTTTCTTTGTTAGGCACAACATATGGAGGTAATGGTAGTACAACTTTTGGTCTTCCTGATTTAAGAAGCCGTGTTCCAGTTGGTTCAGGCTCTAGCTATGCTTTGGGTCAAATGTCAGGAGCTACATCTGTTACTTTATTAACATCTAACTTACCTAATCATAATCATCCTGCATCTGGAATTTCTATAAACATACCTGTTTATAGTGGAGGAGCAGATACAGATAGTCCTGAAAATGCTTTCTTAGCTAATACTTCTTCCGGTTTATATGCTGGTACAACAAATGATTCTGCAGCTCCGGTTGTAGTTTCAGGAATAACTGACAATACAGGATCATCAATAGCTATACAAATAGAAAATCCATACTTAACTTTAAATTATTCGATTGCTATATATGGATTATTTCCAAGTAGAAACTAGTTGGACACTTTCCCAATAAATTAAAATTTAATAAAATGCAAAAAATTGGAATTTTATTGCCTAGTTCAACTTATTATGAAACAATTAGTTTTGATTTGTACGAGGGCCTGCGCTCTGGGTTAAATCATTTTGGATTAAAAGATGTTAAAATTATTATTGAAAATATTGGATTTGGAGGTGATAAGCAACAATGTTACAGAGGTGCTGAAAAATTATTGTTAGAGGAAAAAGTTACAGTAGTTATTGCTTATATTGGTCATCGAACAGCACAATTGCTTAGACCACTTTTTCTGGCAGCTAATAAATTTTTAATTGTCTTAGATTCGGGTGCAAATTTACCTTCTGAATATCCTGCTTGTCCAAATATTATTTACCATTCTTTACAAAATTCACTTGGTGCATGGCTTGCTTCAAAACAAGCAATAGAAGATGGTTATTTTTCAGCAGGAATGGTTACAGGATATTATGACGGTGGATATCTTCAAACTTATAGTTTGTGTAATAGTTTTGAACAATCTGGAGGTAAGATTTGTTTTAATCACGCTACGGGATATAGAGAAAATGATTTTACTATGGAACCATTAAAAAAACATTTGGAAGATTTTCCAAAATGCGCACTATTAAGTCTTTTTAGTGGAGATTTTGTTCAATGGTATTTTTCAGGAATTAAAGATTGGGTTTCAAATAATGAAACAACAATTTACTTATCTCCTTTTAGTTTCGAAGAAACAATGTTACAAAATGCAATTTTTCCAAATTGTAAAATAAAAGGTATAGCAACATGGTCTAAAAACATAGAATCTGAAGAAAACAAAGTATTTATAAATGCAATTAAAAAAGAAGGAAGAACTCCTAATTTATTTTCATTATTATCATGGGAAAGCGTACAAATTATAATAAAATTATTCGAACTTTTAAATAAATACGATAACAATATTTCTTTGACAATTTCAGATCTATTAAAATTTGAGTTTGTTGGTCCAAGAGGAAAAGTAAGTTTTAATACGAAAACAAACACATCTATTGCACCATTATATTTAGCAGAAATAATTCTTAATGAAGAAGATGGTATGTCTAAAGTTAATATAGTTTCAGAAATAAAAGATACAAATCAAAATTTTGAAATATTGAGCGAATTAGAACTTAATTCTTCAATTTCTACATGGTATAATAGTTATGTATGTATTTAGACAGATAGTAGTGTTATGAGTATTCAAAAAAAAATACTAATTTTATGTGGAGGTAAATTTGCTTTCAAAGCGATTGAATTACTTGCTTTTGAACATTATTTATGTGGAATTGGAATTGGAAAAAGTTCTAGTATATACATTGAAGCATTAGAAAAGGAATCAGAAAATAATAACTTAGATTTTAAATCTTTTCCAAACAAGAATAGTATTTCTGAAATGAAATCATGGCTTGAAAATTTGAAACCAGATTTTATATTTTCAATAAACTTTCCCTTTTTAATACCTGAAGATGTTCTATCATATGGTAAGGAGAAGTTTATAAATTTTCATCCCGGTCCTTTACCTTATTATCGTGGTGCGATGCCAATTTTTGAAGTTCTTAAAAATCAAGATAAACTTACGGCAATTAGTGTTCATTTTATGAATTCAAAATTTGATGAAGGTCCTATAATATTTGAAGAGCCTGTTAAAATTGATAAAAATGATACTTATGGTAAATTAGCTATTAAACTTAGTAATTACACAGCACAAATCGCACTAAATATGGCTAATATGGTTCAATATGCAAATGAAATACCAAGTTCTAAACAAGATCTTAGGGATGCATATTATTACGAAAAGCCAGAATTAAACGATACATGTATTAAATGGAAAAGCATGGATTCTGAAGAAATAATAGCATTAGTAAATTCATGTAATCCCTGGAATATAGGTGCCGACACTTCTTTTGAAGGAACTCATATTAAAATAATTATTGCATCCATTTATAATCAATCGCATCAAAATACAACACCAGGAACAATTCTTAGAATAACTGAAGACAAAAATATTGCTGTTGCTTGTTCTGATGACAAACAAATTTTGATAGAGGTATTAAAAACTGATTATGGAATAATTAATGCTAAACAATTCAACTATCAAAAAAATATTTTAGGAAAAAAATTTATATAATTATGAGAAGAAGACAATTCGTTAGAAACACGGTTATTTTCACAATGGGAACTTTAGTTATACCAGAAACTAATGTTTTTGCGTCAATTAGTCAAAAAGAATCTAATACTATAGACTTAAAACCATTTGCAGTTTCGATAGAAAAAATTTTGATTAGTGGTTTTATAAAAGATTTCGAGACACTTCAGCCAATTCCCGATGCTAAGATGATTGTGTCGGTAAAAAGAAACAGATTTTTTCCTACTTACAGAAAATTAGAATCAAAAAATGGTTCTTATACTATAAATTCAGGATTCACCGCTTCTGGTAAAATTTCTGAAAAACTTGAAATCAAAATAACCGCTGATGGTTATAAGGATTATAAAGGTTACCTATATTTAACTAAAAATGGTTGTAATTTGCATAGTAGTGAATGGGATTATAATCCTAATTTTTTCACTGATTATTGTCCTAAAAACTCCAAATCAGTTGATGAGATCATTTCAAAGTTCAACTTTCATTTATTAAAAGAATTAATTTAATAACACAATTATGAATTATAAAATTACATTTATATTTTTACTTTTTAGTACTTTCTGCTTAAAGGTAAGTGCCCAAACTCAATTTTGGAGTGATACTTTTGAAACTTCTCCCACAAGTGGTACTAGGATTCCTGAAGTAAATGGTGGAACAACTTCAAGTTACTTTAGACTAACTGATGGATCTACTATTTCACAAGTAGTACCATTTACTAGCAAAGAAGGGAACTCTTTTTGGGCAGGTGAAGATCACAATGGCCCAGGAACTGGCTTTCCTTCTGAAGGGTCTACACCTGCAAGTAATCCTTTAAATGAACTTCAAATAGAATGGACAGGTATTAATATTTCTGGAAAATCAGATTTAAGTTTTAAAGGTTTAATTGCAGCTGCAAGTACAAATGAACCTTGGGACAATCAAAATGCTTGTATTAGTGGTGTAGGAACTACTAATACAGATTATATTATTATTGAATATAGTATTGATGGCGGTGCGTTTGTAAATTTAATTAGTTTTTACAACAGAGGTAGTGCTTCTGGAACGGGAGACAAATATCTATTTGAAGACACAAACAATGATGGTTGTGGAGATGGCACACAATTAACAAATGTATTTGGAGAATTTACAAAGAATCTTGTTGGTACAGGGACTACAATGAGTTTACGTTTACGTGTTTTCTCTGAAGGAAATAACGAAGAATGGGGAATTGATAATTTTAGACTATTTGAAGTACAAGCGTGTAATGTTTCATTAATAGCTTCATCACAAACAAACGTAAGTTGTTTTGGAGGCTCAAATGGAGCTGCTGCTGTAAGCGCAGCAACAGGAGGAATAGGACCATATACATATAACTGGACACCAGGTAACCCAACAGGTGATGGAACAACATCTGTTACTGGCTTAACCGCAGGAA
>NZ_WIBH01000040.1:0-1359 GCF_009495795.1 Flavobacterium sp. LMO6
ACCGTATACATTTTTTAATTCGCTATTTTTGGCTTCTATCTTGTATCGATGTTTTGCTTTTTCTTTGTAATATTCTGTTTCTTGAAAAAAAATTTGGTCTTGATGTAGTTCTGATTTTATAGATACTGAATATGTTTTAGTTTTAGCTCCTTCTTTGTAACAACCATTTTTTAAAGGACAAGATTTGCATTTTTCGACATCAAAATAATAAGTGTCTACTTGATTTATTCCAATATTTTTACTTCCACCACGTGCTTTTTTTATTGCCAAATGTCCTGCTGGGCAAACAAACCTATCGGCATCTTTATTATAATCAAATTTATCGGCATCTTTTCTGTTTCCTTGTGTTATTGATGGATTTAATTTTGCTACTACTTTAATATTTTGCTCACTTGTGATTTTAAGATTTTCTTTTCCAGAGTAAGCAGCATCACCAATAATGGTGTCTACATCAATTCCATTTTCTTGACTAATTTCTATAAGCTTAGGCAATTCTGGTCCATCACCTTTTTCACCCGATGTTACTACGGCTGCAGTAATGATGCGCTCTTCAGTCATTGCCAAATGAGTTTTGTATCCAAAGAAGGAACTCTCAGCAGATTTATGACCTATTTTTGCATCGGTATCTTTTGATAAAGTTAGGTTTTCTTGAGTATCCTCCACAGTTTCCTTTAACAGGTTTAATTTCTCTTTCACTGCAGGAATCGAACTTATAGATGGCTCGTTTTCGATACGTTTTTCTAATTCTTTACAATAAACCAACTCCTTTTCTAAATCATTGTCGGTATTCTTTTGAGGCATACGTTCTTTAAATTGGTCGTCAAAGGTGTATATTGTTTTTCGAAGTAACTTGGAGCGTTCTCTCAATACATCGATGGCTAAAAACGGATTAGATCTTGATAAAGTATGAGTGGCATCAACGATAATAGACTTCGAACGAATTATTCCTTTTTCAATAGCAATAGTTACTGTTTTGTTTATCAATAGATTTAATAAGTCGGTGTCTTTCAAACGTAGTTTTCTGAACTTTGTCAACGAACTTGGATTGATAACATCGTCTTCAGGATTCATATCCAAAAAATATTTAAAAGACATATCATATTGAGAACGTTCCACCACATCTACATCGGAAATAGTGTAAATTGTTTTAAGAAGTAAATACTTAAACATACGAACAGGACTTTCTGCCATACGACCATTTGTTGTGCAGTATTTGTTTAACAACTCATCATAAATAAAGGAAAAATCAATTAAATCATTGATTTTTCTTAATATATTTTCCTTTGGAACTATTAAATCATACAACGTAGAATGAGCACTAAATTGTATTGTTTGCTGCTTTAATAACATCTAAAAAAC
>NZ_WIBH01000041.1:0-1313 GCF_009495795.1 Flavobacterium sp. LMO6
ATTTGTGATGGCTTGGTGCTGGTTTTTCGCCACAATTTTCAAGCCGCGAAACGTTAAATGCAATTTATCCGAAAAAAACTTGAAAAGCATAGAATTTAAATATAGTAAAAAGAAAATATTTTTATTTTTAATTTTTTCAATCCTAATGATTGGATTTTTTGGTTGGACTTTTATTAATTCTGAAACACTTGCCTCAAGTGAACCGAATTCTTCTTATCGTTATAGATGGATTGGACAATTATTTTATAAGAATGAAACTTTATTACAATATTTTTCAGCATTTCTTTTTTTAATTTTTTGCCTTTTTAAAATTCGATTGATAAAAATGTTAGCAAAAAAAACTATAACTTTTAAAATTCAAAACGGGAAATTGTATCAAGACAATAAATATTTAACTGATATAAATCAGATTACAAATTTAAAATTGAAGAGTGTGAACAAAAATCATTTTATAAATATCTTTATAAAAAACCCAAAAATCCATATTGTTAAAGAACGAAACCTTTTTAGGAAAACAAAATTTAAAATAGTCAATTATACTGAAAATACACCTTTGAGTTTAAATATTGATTTTCTAATAAATAAACCCGAAACAATAATAGAGAAATTGAAGAAATTTATTGAATAAAAACTGCAAATATCAATGGTTAAATGCAATATATTTTCCGAACATACGATGAAAAACTTCTCTCCTATTTTTCTGCTTGAAAATTTCTAAAATTGTTGCCGAAAAATCTTGTGTGACAATTGAAATCCGAACCGAACTTTGTGTTAAAAATAGTTGCGTGAAAATATGCTGTGCTTGACAAACCAAATTTGTGTGACATTTGAAACCCGAAAACCGAACTTTGCCAATAAAGGTTACGTTTGCTTTTTAAGTTCCGAAAATATAAAACTGCATTTAACAGCGGTTTAAAAATATGGCTGGTTTCGGGAATTTTTGAAATGGCGCAGTTGTTTAATTTAAAGTTTTGGTTATATTTGTGAAGGCTTGGTGTTGCATTTTCGCCACATTTTTAAGCCGCAGAACGTTAAATGCAATATATTTTCCGAACTTACGCTGAACGCTTCGCTCCTATTTTTCCGTTATATAATTTCTAAAAATGTAACTGAAAAATTTTGCGTGATAAGTGAAATCTGAACCGAACTTTGCCGATAAACTTTGTGTTGAAAATACGTTGCGTGAAACTAAACTTTGCGAGACAGACCAAGTTTGCGTGATAATGGAAAACCGAAATCCGAAATTTGCCGAAAAACTTTGTGTTTTTTTAAGTTCCGAAAATATAATACTGCATTTAACAGCGGTTTAAAAA
>NZ_WIBH01000042.1:0-1248 GCF_009495795.1 Flavobacterium sp. LMO6
ACTCCTGCTGCGCCTACTATTGGACCTGCTGGTGTGAATACATAGGTATTTGATGCATCATAATTTGATATTATTGAACTTCCATCTGATGAACAAGTTGCCGTTACTGAGTTGATCGTTGGAGTATTGAGCGGATTATTAGAAATGGTAACATTAAAAGTTTGTTGACAACCATTTGCCGTATCAGTTACTATGACAGAATAATCACCCGCACAAAGTCCTGTAGCTGTTTGAGTAATTTGATTACCGGCTGCTGTGTTCCATAAATAATTAAATGGACCAATACCATTAATTGGTGTTACAGTTGCAGTTCCATCACATGAAGAAACAGCATTAGTGTCACACACCCCATTATTGCAATTATTAGTATCGATGGTACCTACAGTTTGACCTTGCCAAACTCCACCGTCTGGAATACGACTAAATGTTAGATTTGTTGGAGCTAAAGGATTTGGAGTTGAAATTCCTACATAATTCATCAATATAGGATTAAAAATATATATTTCATTAGCAGAAAGAAGTGTAATACCCGTTGTTGTACAAGAACCTACAGAGCTAGGAATACAAGGTCTATCATTAAAATCATCATCAGGTGTTGTGATTTTAGTTGATTGATTTACACCTACTGTCCAATATAAAGCATCAATTGCTGTACCTGAAGAATTATACAAAGCCAACCATCCATCTCCATTAGGCATCACAAAATTACCTGTCGAACAATAATTGGATAAATTCAAATCTGTTTTGAAATCAACCGATAAAAGATTAGAAGAAGTTGAACTTGTACCTATTACATAATGAGATTTTGGCTGTAAAATTGTTCCTGATGGAATAATAATACTCCCTCCTGTTTGTAAAGGTCCGGTAGGATTAGAATCTGGAGCAGATCGAGTTCCTAAAATGAAACAAGAAATATCAATTGGAGAACATGTTGGATTATATAATTCAATATATTCTCTCCCTGTACCTATTAAACCTTGTCCACCCGATGGCCAATGCATAACTTCATTAATAACAACGTTAGTTCCTGTTGGGACACAAATAGGAGAAACAGAACATGTAGAATTATTTGTACCAGAAATTGTTCCTTGCAAAGGAGGTAATTGCGCACTATTACTAAAATTAACTGAAGCCAATGAAGAACATCCGCCATTAGCAGCTATAACTGTATAACTTGTTCCGATGGTCATACTTGAAATTACTCCTCCTGCTCCAACTATTGGACCTGCTGGAGTAAATGTGTAGGTA
>NZ_WIBH01000043.1:0-1207 GCF_009495795.1 Flavobacterium sp. LMO6
ATTTGTAATGGCTTGGTGTTGGTACAACGCCACTGAGAGCAAGCCGCAGAACGTTACCTGCAAGCTTAAAAAAAATCGAAAATGACAAAAAACATCACACTTCTGATTTTAATATATATTATTTCAAGTTGTTCTACACCAGAAAACTTTAAGGAATATTACTATCAAATTGGCACAAAAAAAGAAGTTCAAATTTATAAATACATTGACAAAAACAATTCAAAGAATATTGAATATTGGAAAATAACTACAAACCCAAAAACGAATAAAATTCTAACCGAATCCTTCACAAATGATTTTAGACTTTATAATATATTCGAAGAAGAGCTAAAAACTGATGGAGCGGAATTAATTCGCTACGCAGATTTTGAAATTAATGAAAATGGGCAAAATGTACGTATTGACGCAACAATAGTCGATAAATATGTTTATAAATGGAATGACAATAATAAATATATTTATTCAGTAAAATACGCGAATACAAAATATGGAAATGAGCAATTTACAAAAGAACGAACTAAAAGTAGCTTTGATAATATAACTGTTAACGGAACTAAATACTCAACTTTAAAGTTTAAGGATGAATATGAGATTAAATCACTCGAAAATGACCAGAATTATGAATTTTATCAATTTACATATTATGCAAAGGAAATTGGAATCGTAAAATACGAAAGATATTATCCAGATGGTACAATGATAGAATTAGAATTATCAGAAATTCTAACTGAAAAGGAATTTGATGAACTGAAAGAAAAAGCCAGCAGGTAACAGCGGTTTGCTTCAATGGCTAGTTCCGGATTTTCCTACGGAAAATCCGCTGCTGAATCGAATGTTTTGTTATATTTGTAATGGCTTGGTGTTGGTTCAACGCCACTGAAAGCAAGCCACATAACGTTGTAACCAATTTGTGAAAAACCGAGTGAAATTAAATGACCCTAATAAATAGATTTCAAATTAATAGAACAGTCAAAACAAACAAATCTGAATCGGAATTAGTTAATTCTATTAATAAATTTAGTCATAAAAAAATTGACATTAGAAATGGAATAATAAAAATATATGGAAAAGTATTCTATGACTTTGTTTGTATTTTAAATCTTCATGAAGTTAAACTGACAGCAAAACCAAAAAAAAATCTTCTGATTTTCGGAGGGCACTGAAAAACATCGACTATTTTGATTAGTACCGTTTTTAGTCAATAAAA
>NZ_WIBH01000044.1:0-1204 GCF_009495795.1 Flavobacterium sp. LMO6
GAACGTTTAACTATACTGTAACTACAACAGGAGGATGTCCACCAGCAACAGCTACCGGAACTATAACTGTTAATCCAACAGCTACGCCAGTTACCGGATTTAGTTATTCAACACCAGTTTGTATAAACAGTACAAATCCAACTCCAACTCCAGTAGCAGGATTTACTACAGGAGGTGTTTATAGTTCAACTTTAGGATTAACTATTAATAGTTCAACCGGAGAAATTGATTTAGCATCAAGTACTGCAGGAACATATACAGTTACTTATTTTTATGGAGCAACGGCTTGTGGTGCAGCAGGCAGTAGTACTTTTAATATTACTATACTTCCACAAAATGTCATTGCCTCAGGAACAAACCAAACGGTTTGTATCAATAGTGCTATTACGAATATCGCTTTAGCAACAACAGGAGCTACAGGTGCAACATTTGCTGGATTGCCAGCAGGTGTTACAGGTTCATGGTCAGGAAACGTTGCAACCATTAGTGGTACACCAACTGTTTCAGGAACTTTTAACTATACTGTAACTACAACAGGAGGATGTCCACCAGCAACAGCTACCGGAGCCATTACTGTTACGCCATTAAACACGATTGCTGCAGGTACGAATCAAACGGTTTGTATCAATAGTGCAATAACAAATATTACTTTAGCCACTACAGGTGCAACTGGAGTAACATTTGCTGGATTACCAGCAGGCGTTACCGGTTCATGGGCAGGTAATGTGGCTACTATTAGTGGTACACCAACTGTTTCAGGAACGTTTAACTATACTGTAACTACAACAGGAGGATGTCCACCAGCAACAGCTACCGGAACAATCACTGTTACGCCATTAAACACGATTGCCTCAGGAACAAATCAAACGGTTTGTATCAATAGTGCTATTACGAATATCGCCTTAGCAACAACAGGAGCTACAGGCGCAACATTTGCTGGATTGCCAGCAGGCGTTACAGGTTCATGGTCAGGTAATGTGGCTACCATTAGTGGTACACCAACTGTTTCAGGAACGTTCAACTATACTGTAACTACTACAGGTGGTTGTCCACCAGCGACAACAACCGGAACAATTACAGTTACACCATTAAATACAATTGCTGCAGGTACGAATCAAACGGTTTGTATCAATAGTGCTATTACGAATATTGCCTTAGCAACAACAGGAGCTACAGGCGCAACATTTGCTGGATTGCCAGCAGG
>NZ_WIBH01000045.1:0-1187 GCF_009495795.1 Flavobacterium sp. LMO6
GAAAATCCGCTGCTGAATGGAATGTTTTGTTATATTTGTAATGGCTTGGTGTTGGATTTACGCCACTGAGAGCAAGCCACAGAACGTTAGCGGTAATTATAGCCGTCGTAAAAAATGCAACTATGAGTAAAACGATATTATTTCTTCTTTTAATTTTTATTTACAGTTGTCAAAATGCTGACATCAATGATACATCAAAAAGAAATGAAAATTGGTTGTATTGGATTGATGAGACAAGTGGCAAATCTTCATGGGTACCAGTTACTGCTAATGAAACGACATTAAAAAATGGAAGTTATAGCAAATTCTATACAACTGGTGAAATTTACCAAAAGGGTAAATTAAAAAATGGCAAAGAAGTCGACACAATTTATTTCTATGATTTCAATGAAAAACCCATACAATATTTAATAATTAAATCTGATACTGTAGATAATTACTATTTGAAAAACGGTCCTTATATCTCTTACAGGCAAAACCGAAAAATTTTGGAAAAAGGAATTGTTAAAAACCATACTAATGGAGATGAATGGACAAAATATTTTGACAACGGTAAAATAGATTGGACTAAGCAACTTGTGAACGGAACTGGTTGGAATCATTGGTATTATAAAAATGGAAAAATCGCAGGTATTTATTATAATGTTAACGGGAAGACCAATGGAGTAGTAAGAAAATGGCATGAAAATGGACAACTTAAAGAGCTTTCGTACTGGAAGGAAGGACTGCAAGATGGAACATATCGAACTTATTTTGATATTGAAAATATTAAAACTGAAGGTTTTTATAAAAATGGAAAGCGTCATGGTATGTTTATAGAATACGATAAATACGGAAAAGTTTTAAAAAAAATAAAGTATACTAATGGTCAAATTGAAAAATAATAACTACCGCTAACAGCGGTTTGCTTCAATGGCTTCTTCCGGATTTTCCTACGGAAAATCCGCTGCTGAATGGAATGTTTTATTATATTTGTGGTGGCTTGGTGTTGGTGCAACGCCACTGAGAGCAAGCCGCAGAACGTTGTAGGTAACATATTTTCCGAACTTACGCTGAAAGCTTCTCTCCTATTTTTTCCGAAAGAAATTTATTGAAATTGTTACTGAAAAATCTTGCGTGAAAATTGAAAACCGAACCGAACTTTGTCGATAAACTTTGTGTTGAAATTACGTTTGCGAGAAAATCCG
>NZ_WIBH01000046.1:0-1087 GCF_009495795.1 Flavobacterium sp. LMO6
CTTTGAAAACAGAATTTCCGAACTTTGTCAAAAGCAGAAACGTGAATGTTTTGCGTAGATTTTTAAAAGTTTGCGCATATAGTTTGAATTCAGCATACATAAATTCGTTCCGAATTGACGCAGTCTGAATTAAAACAGCTACTAGTTACAACAGCGGTTAGAAAAAAATGGCTGCTTCTGTCTTTTTCAGAAAATTCTAGTTTGTATTTAAAATTTGTGTATATTTGAAATGGTTAGTGTTGGTTTTACGCCACTTTTTCTAGCCGCAACACGTTGGCAGAGATTTTGTGCGAGAACTTGAAAAAATAAAACTTCTATAATGAAATATCTTTTTTTAATAATAATTTTATTTAACTCTTGTAATAATTTAGAGCCGAAGAAGAACACAAATAAAGTGGAAAAAATATCAAAAGAAAAAGTCATTGAGAATATTTCAATATTGAGAAAATGTGGTTTTTTCAAATCTTATGAAAAATTAAATGATTCTGAAATATTTGAGAAAATACATTTAGAAAGAAAAGTCGAGTATTCAAAAATATTTGAAAAAGAATACGACCCAGGAATGGAGTTAGATGAATTTGAATTAGCTTGTATTGATAAAACTAAAGTAATATTTATTGATTTAGAAGCTGATGTTTGTAAGGAAAATAAAGTATATACAGAAGTAATAAAAGCATTTTCTGTACTAACAAATAATGTTTTTAATCCAAAAAAAATAAAAGAAAATTGTATTGGAGAAACTGGACCAATAGAAATTGAATTTGAAATCGAAAATATTAAAACAAAATTCAATCCTAAATATAATGATGATTGGTTAGATGAAATTGTTTTCAAAGTTTGCGAAGATAAAATCAAAGAAAAAAACATTAGACTTGTTGATTGTTTGGGTGATAGCGAATATGGATTTGGACAATCTATATCAATAATGAGACTAACTAAAAATGAGCAAAATATTTTACAAGATAATTTTAAGTGGAAATTTGTAGATTAAAAAAACCTCTGCCAACAGCCGTTTGCTTCAATGGCTACTTTCGGATTTTCCTACGGAAAATCCGCTGCTGAATGGAATGTTTTGTTATATTTGTAA
>NZ_WIBH01000047.1:0-989 GCF_009495795.1 Flavobacterium sp. LMO6
TACTTACACATTTACTCCAGCAGGTCCAATAGTTGGAGCAGGAGGAGTAATTTCAGTTATGACCATCGGAACAAGTTATACAGTAACTGCAACCAACGGAGGATGTACATCATTAGCTTCATTAAGTTTTAGTATTGCAGCACAATTATCAACACCTGTAGTACCAACTATTACTTCAGTAGCAGCTAGTTGTTTATCAGCAGGAAGTTCAACCATATCGAATTACGATGTATCAAATACCTACACATTCTCCCCAGCAGGTCCATCTGTAGGTGCAACAGGAGTAATATCAGGTATGACCGTTGGAACAATTTATACAGTTACAGCTACAAATGGCGGATGTACTTCTTTATCATCGGTTAGTTTCAGTAATGCAGCTCAATTAGAGTCTCCAATCGTATCAATCACTCATGGATGTAATGGAATTAGTTATGAATTAAGTGCAATTGTAGAATCGGGTGTTGCTACATATGAATGGTTTAATAGTTCTCTGGTTTCTTTAGGTAGTACGCCAACAATTTCGATTACAAATCCAGATACTTATGAAGTTAGAGTTAGTTTAAACGGATGTTCGGTGAGTGATTTTGTGACTATTGACGATGCATTTTGTATGATTCCAAAAGGTATTTCGCCAAATAATGATGGTGATAATGACACATGGGATCTTTCAAATTTAAATATTGAAAAAGCTCAGATTTTTAATCGCTATGGTATGGAGGTTTATAGTCAGAATAATTATACTAACCAATGGGATGGAACTACAGATTCTGGAGATGAATTGCCATCAGCAACCTATTATTATGTACTAACATTTATAAACGGAACAGTTAAAACAGGATGGGTTTATTTAAACAGATTAAATTAAAAGCAAGTAAGATGAAAGATAGAATTATTCAAGTTGTTATTTTATTTATTGGTATAGTTGCTTTTGCACAACAAGATCCCCATTACACACAATACATGTATAATATGAGTGTAATGAATCCGGC
>NZ_WIBH01000048.1:0-929 GCF_009495795.1 Flavobacterium sp. LMO6
ATTATTGAAATTATTTTTGATTTTTATGCGTTTCACGAAACTGATGCACAACGTTCTGCGGCTTGAAAATTGTGGCGAAAAACCAGCACCAAGCCTTCACAAATATAAACAAAACTTTAAATTAAACAACTGCGCCATTTCAAAAATTCCCCGAAACCAGCCATATTTTTAAACCGCTGTTAAATGCAGTATTATATTTTCGGAACTTAAAAAACAACGCAACATTTATAAGCAAAATTATGTTTCCGCTTTCCAATGTCACACAAACTTGGTCTTTCGCACAAAGATTGGTTTCACGCAACGTATTTTCAACACAAAGTTTTTCGGCAAAGTTCGGTTCAGATAACACTTAACACGCAAAATTTTTCGGCTACATTTTTATAAATTATGTAACGAATAAACAGGAGAGAAGCGTTCAGCGTAAGTTCGGAAAATATATTGCATTTAACGTTCTGCGGCTTAAAAATGTGGCGAAAAACCAGCACCAAGCCAACACAAATATACACAAAACTTTAAATTGAGCAACTGCGCCATTTCAAAAATTCCCGAAACCAGCCATATTTTTAAACCGCTGTTAAATGCAGTTTTATATTTTCGGAACTTAATAAACAATGCAACGTTTGAACGTAAAGTTCGGATTTCGGCTTTCCATTATCACGCAAACTTGGTCTGTCGCGCAAAGTTTAGTTTCACGCAACGTATTTTCAACACAAAGTTTATCGGCAAAGTTCGGTTCAGATTTCACTTATCACGCAAAATTTTTCAGTTACATTTTTAGAAATTATATAACGGAAAAATAGGAGCGAAGCGTTCAGCGTAAGTTCGGAAAATATATTGCATTTAACGTTTTGCGGCTTGCTTTCAGTGGCGTTGAACCAACACCAAGCCATTACAAATATAACAAAACATTCCATTCAGCAGCGGATTTT
>NZ_WIBH01000049.1:0-898 GCF_009495795.1 Flavobacterium sp. LMO6
AAAACATTCCATTCAGCAGCGGATTTTCCGTAGGAAAATCCGGAAGTAGCCATTGAAGCAAACCGCTGTTGTGCGACGTATTTTCTTATTTATGTTCCCATTCCCAATATTTAGTCCAACCAGTTTGGTTGTTTTTAATTAATAATGTCGAGAATTTTTCGCCATAAACACCTGTTTCTATTCCAATTCCATTACAAGAAGATATTAATTTAATAAAAAGGTTTAAATCTCTTTTTCTCTTTTTTAAGATTACTGCTATAGGCTTACAGTCACGATATTTTTCTATTTCTTCGGGAGTTATTCCAATCGCTGTAGTGTAATATGCACATGTAATCGTGTCGTTGATTTTAAAATTTTCGAATACTTTTTTTATACTATCTGCATAAATTTTTCTACCTTTTTTACCATCATGCCATTTTTTTTTGTAAGCCTTAAATATTTTGTCAAGGTCTAATTTTTTATTGTTAAGTTTTCTGTGAAATGCTTTTAAGATAATCCAAGACATATCATCAAGATGGAAAACTTTTTTCTTATGAAAGAAATCATTTAGCTTATGGTTTCCACGTCTTAACCAACTGTTTCTTATCATCATTCCATAACTGAAATGTAATGACGAAACTGCGTCCTCTTCGTTTTGGTTTTTGAAATTTTCTTTCTCTGTTTCAGTCCACTTATATTCCATATATTCAATCGCTTGATTTATACTTTCTGGAGGGTATTTAGCTGTATAAGTTTTTGGTTTTTCTTGTGAAAAAAGAATTCCATTTATAAGTAAAAATATGATTGTTAGTTTTTTCATAATATGACGCACAACGTTATGTGGCTTGCTTTCAGTGGCGTTGAACCAACACCAAGCCATTACAAATATAACAAAACATTCCATTCAGCAGCGGATTTT